>DASUMM010000088.1:0-7958 GCA_036277655.1 Burkholderiales bacterium
GCGCAGCACGTGCCGCTGAATCCGCTCTACACCGAGCGCGAGCTGGGCGAGATCCTCGCCGACGCGGCGGTGCGCGTGCTGATCGTCACCGAGGAGGCAGCAAGCACGCTGCAGGCGCTCGCCAGCAGCCACGGAATCTGGACGCTGATCGCACTCGGCCCCGGCGCGAGAAGGTTATCAACGCTGCGTGCGGCGCCGCACGCGCTTCCCGCAATCGACCCCGACTCTCTCGCGCTGCTGCAGTACACCGGCGGCACCACCGGGCGCGCGAAGGGCGTCAACCTCACGCATCGCGCGATCGCAACGAACGTCGCCCAACGCGAAGGCTTGCTGCCGACCGGCGCGGGCGAGCGCATCGTGTGCCCGATGCCGATCTTTCACGCCTACGGCATGGCGATGGGGCTGTTCCTCGCGGCGAACTGCCGCGGCTGCCTGGTGGTGCTGCCGCGCTACCAGCCGGAGCTGCTGCTCGAGGCCGTCGAATCCGAACGCATCACGATCTTCCCGGGGAGCCCGACGATCTTCGTCGGGCTGATGGCGCATCCGCGGTTCCCGCGCACCGACTGGTCGCGGGTCCACACCTGCTACTCGGGCGCGGCGCCGCTCGCCGAGTCGCTGCTGCGAAGCTGGGAGGCGGCAGTAGGCACGCCGATCCTCGAAGGCTACGGTCAGACCGAGGCCGGGCCGGTGCTTTCGTTCAATCCGCGCGACGGCGTGCGAAAACCCGGCTCGGTGGGCGTCCCCGTCGCGGCAACCGAGATCCAGATCGTCGACGTCGAAACCGGCACTCGCGTGCTGCCCGCGGGCGAGCGCGGCGAGATCCGTGCCCGCGGTCCGCAGATCATGCAGGGGTATCGAAACCTGCCGGCGGAAACGGCAGAAGCGCTGCGCGACGGATGGCTCTACACCGGCGACATCGGCGAGCTGGATGCCGACGGCTATCTCTACATCCGCGACCGCAAGAAAGACCTGGTGATCGTCGGTGGCTACAACGTCTATCCGCGCGAAGTCGAGGAAGTGCTGTTCGCGCATCCGTCGGTGCTCGAGGCGGCGGCGATCGGCGTTGCCGATGAATACAAGGGCGAAGTGCTGCGCGCCTACGTGGCGCTGAAAGCCGGCATCAGGCGAGCGAGGAGGAGCTGCTCGCGCATTGCCGGGCGAATCTCGCGAAGTACAAAGTGCCGGTGCGCATCGAACGTCTGGATGCGCTGCCGAGGACTTCGGTCAACAAGATCGACAAGAAGCTGCTCAAGGAGAGGGTTCGATGAAATCCCGCTGGACCCTCGTCGCGCTTGCCGGAGCGAAGGTCGAGGGGCGCTGAGCAATCTGCGCGACGCCGGTATCGAACGCGCTCGCGTTCGCTTTTGCGAGATCGGATTGGTCGCCAAACCTGCGCACGACTTCGTCGCGCAACGCGGCGGGCGGAAGCGGCAGCGCGCCCGCTGCCGCACCGAGCATCACGCTGTTCGCCAGGCGCACGTCGCCGAGCGTTTCCGCGAGGCGGCGCGCTTCGATCTCGATTGCGTTCACGCCGCGCGCGCGCATCTCACCGAGCGGATCGGCGGGATATTCGTGCACCCCGCTCGAGACGATCGGCGGGACCGCGCGCCAGCAATCGACAAGCGCCACGCCGTGCGGCGCGAGATAGTGGCACCAGCGCAACCCCTCGGCGGCCTCGAACGCGATCAGCAGCTGCGCCTCGCCGGGACGGATGTCGCTCGCCTCGACGCGCTTGCCGAGCCGCACCTGCGAGCACACTACGCCGCCACGTTGCGACATCCCGGTCATTTCCGTCTTGGTCGCCTGCAGACCGCTCGCCAGCGCCGCGCGCGCGAGCGCCTCGGCGGCGGTCATCACCCCCTGGCCGCCGATCCCGACGACGAGGATGTCGGTCGTCACCGGCGAATTGCCCCGCGCGCGCAAGCCTTCGCGCAGAGATCGCAGCCGGTGCACATCGCGCGCTCGATGCGCACCCATGCCAGGTCGACGACCTTGCCGGTGGAACGCGTCTGTCGTTCGCGCTTCGTCACCGTGATCGCGGGGCAGCCGACCTCGAGGCAGCGCGCGCAGCCGTTGCATTGTTCTTCCACGACCGCGAGCGGCGGCCGGCGCTCGAAGTCCTCGGTGAGCACGCATGGCCGTGTGGTGAGGATCACCGAAGGCTCTGGGGCCTTGATTTCCTCGCGCACCACCTTGAAGAAGGTCGGCAACTCGTAGGGGTCGACCACCCGGATGCGCTCGCGGCGCACGCCGAGCGCCTCCACCAGCTTCGCAAAATCCAGCCGCGGGGCGGGCGAGCCGTCGAGCCTGCGGCCGTTGCCTGGGTTGTTCTGCCCGCCGGTCATCGCCGTCGAGCGGTTGTCGAGCAGCAGCACGGTGACGTTCGCGCCGTGGTAGGTGAGGTTGGCGAGCGCCGGCATGCCGGTATGCAGGAACGTCGAGTCGCCGATCACGGCGAGGATCGGCTTCGCAGCCGGATCGCCCTCGAACGCCTTCGCCATCCCGTGCGCGACGCCGAGCGACGCGCCCATCGAGATGATCGAGTCCATCGCGTTCCATGGCTCGCCGCAGCCGAGCGTGTAGCAGCCGATGTCGCCGCAGATGACGACGTCCTTCAGCTGCCCGAGCCAGAAGTACACGCCCATGTAGGGACAGCCGGCGCAAAGCGTCGGCGGGCGCGGAAAGACCGGCGCGGGTTTCGGCGCCTCCGCGCAGGGCGGCTCGGTCGCGAGCAGTCGCGCGACCGCATGCCGCAGGCGCGCGGCGGTCAGTTCGCCGTGCAGCGGCAGCACGTCCTTGCCATGAACGGCGAGCCCTGCCGCGCGCAACTCGGATTCCACGATCGGCTCGACTTCCTCGACGACCAGGATCCGCTCGACCCTCCTTGCGAACTGGCGCGCCAGGCGCTGCGGCAGCGGATGCGAAAACCCGAGCTTCAGCGCCGGGGCGTCCGGAAATGCTTCGCGCACGATGTGCCACGCGGGGCCGGAAACGACGAAGCCGATGCGCCGGTCTGCGCCCGGCTGGACGAAGTTCCAGCGTGATTGCGCCGCTTCTTCGGCGAGCGCAACGTCGCGCTCGGCGCGCAACTCCAGCCGCCTGCCGACGTGGTTCGGCGTGATGATCCAGCGGGCAGCGTCCTTGTGGTAGCCGTGGTTCGCGGCATTCGGTGCGATGCGCTCGCCGGCGAGCAGCGCGCGCTTGACGTGCGAAACGCGCGTCGTCAGTCGCAGAATCACCGGGACCTGGTGGCGCTCGGAGAGTTCGAACGCCTCGTGCGTCATTGCGTGTGCTTCGGCGGCATCCGCCGGCTCGAGCACCGGCAGGTGCACGAAGCGGCCCCAGAAGCGCGTGTCCTGCTCGTTTTGCGACGAAGAAAAGCCGACGTCGTCGGAGACGGCGATCACCAGCCCGGCCTTCACGCCTACCAACCCCATCGTCATCAGCGAATCCGCGGCGACGTTCGCGCCGACGTGCTTCATCGCGGTGATCGAGCGCCGCCCGGTCATCGACGCGCCCAGCACGACTTCGAGCGCCACCTTTTCGTTGGTCGACCATTCGGCGTAGACGCCCGGCAGGCGCGCGAGCGTCTCGAGGATCTCGGTAGAGGGCGTTCCCGGGTAGGCGGCTGCAACCTCGACGCCGGCTTCCCAAGCCGCGCGCGCGACGGCCTCGTTGCCGGAGAGAAATTCGCGTGCGGTCGCTGCAGCGGCGAGAACTGCGCTCATCATGGCCTCCCTCGGGAGAACTCTATGCCCGATCGAGCGCAATTTGCTTGCGATTTGACTCAACGAAGCGCATATTGGCGCAACAAAATGCCAAAATTCGATCGAATTGATTGCAAGCTGCTCGACGAGCTGCAGCGCAACGGGCGGCTGGCGAACCAGGAACTCGCCTCGCGTGTCGCACTGTCGCCTTCGCCGTGCCTGCGGCGCGTGCGCGCGCTCGAAAAGGAAGGCGTGATCCGCGAGTACGTGGCGCTGCTCGACCCCCTCAAGGTCGGGCTCGGGATGCTCGGCTACGTCAGCGTGAAGCTGGAAAAGAAGGGGCGCATGCCGGTCGAGCAGTTCGTGCGCGCGGTGCAGAGCTGGCCGGAGGTGGTCGCGTGCTACTCGATGACCGGCGACATGGATTACCTGATGCGGGTGCAGGTCGAGGATCTCGACCACTATTCCCGCTTCCTGATGGGCAGGCTCGTCAAGCAACCCGGCGTGATCGACATCCGCTCCAATTTCGTGCTCGAGCGGATCAAGGACACGACCGCGCTGCCGCTACAGCACCTCGCCCGCTAGCGTCAGCGCTATCCCGCGCCGCTGCGCAGTCGCGCAAGGTCCGGGATGCGGATGCTGCGGCCGCTCACTTCGATGCGGCCGCTTTCCGAAAGCTCGTGCAGGATGCGCGAGAAGTGCTCGGGCGTCATGTTGAGCCGCGACGCGATCACGCCCTTGCCCGGCGTGAGCTGCACTTCCACGGCGTCGCCGTTCGCGTTTTCCGGCACATCCGCCAGCAGGTAACCGATTACGCGCTCCTGGCCCGAGCGCAGCGTGTAGGCCTCGACATCGCGCACCAGGCCGCGCAGCCGGCGGGAAAGGCCCGAGAGCATGCGCCGGGCAAAACCCGCATCGCGCGCCAGCTCGTCGAACACGATCTGCTTGGAGACATGCAGCAGCATCGTGTCAGCGAGCGCGTGCGCGTACACGATATGCGGCTGCTCGAGGAACATCACTGCCTCGCCGAAGCTTTGCCCAGGGCCCAGGATGTCGATCACCTTCTCGATGCCCTGCGGCGAGATCACGCCGAGCTTCACCTGGCCGTAGACGACGAGATGAAAGCCGTTGCACGGATCGCCGCACTGGAAGATCGCCTGGCCCTTCTCGTAATGCGACGACGATACGCCGGCGGCGATGCGATCGAGCTCGGGCGGCTGCATCTCGCCGAACATCGGCAGGTTGGCAAGGAATGCCTGGACCTTGATTTGCGGATGCCTCACCGCTCGACCTTCGGTTCCATGACAGCACGCTAGAGGGATCCGTGGCCCAAAGGTTGATTCATATCAAAACCCGTCCGAGTGCGTCCCGCTCCAATTGCGGCATGCGGGAAGGCACGCTTTGCTCTCTGCGCGACCCGCGGGCCGCATTCTTCTTTTTCGTCCTCTGGTTGCCGGCTGCAGCGATCAGCCAGGAGCAGGCAACTTCGCAATCCTCCCTGGCGCCGACGCCATCAGTCGTCGTCACTGCGACCCGGATGCCGCGCGACCTGTCGGACGTCGCCGGCACGGTGACGATCGTGGACGGCGAGCAATTGCGGCGCGACCTGGTGTTCGATCTGCGCGACCTCGAGCGCAGCGTGCCGGGACTGCAGGTGGAAAGCGGCGGCAGCCGTTTCGGCGCCTCGGGTTTCCGGATTCGAGGGATCGGCGGCAACCGCGTGGCGACGCTCCTCGACGGCGCCCCTTTGCCGGATCGCTTCGCGATCGGGAACTACAGCGACTCGGCGCGCGACCTGCTGAGCCTCGGCATGATTTCGCGCATCGAAGTGCTGCGCGGTCCGGCATCGACGCTCTACGGCAGCAAGGCGATCGGCGGCGTGGTTGCCTTGAGCACGCACGACCCGCGCGACGTGCTCGGTGGTCGCGCGTCACCCGCCGGCGCAGTCCTCGCCGGCTACTCCGCGGATCGCGAGCAGTGGACGCTCGGCGCGCACACGGCGATCGGCAGCGGTGACCATGGCTGGCTCATCGCCGGCGGCACCTCGCGCGCAAGCGAAGTGAACGCCAAGGGCCTCGAGCGAGGCTACACGCGTGATCCGCAAGTCGACGAGCGCCAATCGTTCATGGCGCGCTATGCGCACACGGTGGAGGGCGGCTTGCGCCTGCGGGGAACCGTGCAAGCCTGGACGAGCGAGCGGCGCACCGACGTGCGCTCCCTTCTCGGCACCGGCAGATTTGCAACCACCACGACCCTCGTCGGCGACGATGCGCAGCACCACTGGCGCGTGCTTTTGGACGGCGAGACCGGCGGCAATGGCAACGTGCAGGCAATCTGGCGCGTCTTCGCATTCAGCGGAGACACCCACCAGGCGAGCGATGAGTTCCGTACGCGGGCCGTGCCGCCAGTGCGCCAACAGCGCATCTTCGACTACGAGCAAAAGGGGATCGGCGCCGGCGGCGACTTTCGCTACCGCCGTTTTGGCGACGCGGTACGGCACACGCCGTCCTGGGGCTTCGACCTGCTGCGGACCGAGATCACCGAGCAGCGCGACGCCATCCAGACCAACCTGGTCACCGGAGCTCGCACCAACGTGGTCCTTGGCGAGCGCTTTCCGCTGCGCGATTTTCCGCGCACACGGACGACCGAAGGCGGTGCGTACGTCCAGGACGAGGTGGAATTCCGCGACCTCCCGCTGCGCCTGATCGCCGGGCTGCGGTACGAGCACTATGGGCTGAAGACCGAAAGAGATGCGGTCTTCGGTGCCGGCACGCCGAATGTGCGCGTGACCGATCTGAACGACAACTATTGGACGCCGAAGCTCGGCGCGGTGTGGAAGTTCAGCTCCGCGCTGCAGGGGTTCTTCCAGTACGTGCGCGGCTATCGCTCGCCGCCGTTCAACGAAGTGAACATCGGCCTCGAAATCCCCGCGCAGAACCTGCGTGCGCTTCCCAACCCCGACCTGAAACCGGAAAAGAGCCACGGCATCGAGGTCGGTGTGCGCCACAGTTCGCGCCGCCTGCAATGGTCTGCAGCGGTGTTCGAGACGCGCTACAAGGATTTCATCGCCAGCCGCTCGCCGCTCGGGCCGGATCCGGCGACCGGAGTGCTGCTGTTCCAGTCGATCAACTTGGATCGCGCGACCATCTCGGGGATCGAATTCAGCATGCGCCGGCAGCTCGAATCGTTCGGCGGTGGATTCACCTGGGAGTTGGGCGGGCTTGCGCTGAAGGAGTCGGCAAGCCGGCCGATCAGCAACGTCGATCCGGCGCGGCTCACGTCGGCGATCGAGTACGCGCCGCCAAAGGCCGAGTGGTCGGCGCGGGCTTCGCTCACCGCCGTCGGGCCGAAGTCCGCCAAGGCACTGGCCGGCGGCTTCCGTGCGCCCGGCTACGTCCTCGTGGATCTGACCGCGGACTGGCGGCTTGCGCGCAATACCCGATTGCGTGCAGGACTCTTCAACGTAGGCGACCGGCTCGCGTGGCGCTGGTCCGAGGTCGTCGGACGCCTCGCGAGCGATCCCACGCTCGGGCAGTTAAGCCTGCCTGGACGCTACGCGGCCGTGACGCTTGAAGAACGGTGGTGAAAGTGCCCACGCACAAGCTGGTGGATTTTCGTACCGACAAGCGTTTCGTGCGGCGCGCGCGCGAACTCGAGACCATCTACGCGATGATGCTCCTGTATTGCGGCCATCATCACCGGGCAGGCAAGCATCTTTGTTCCGAATGCACCGCTCTTGCCCGGTACGCCGAGCGTCGCCTGGAGCGCTGCATCTTCGGCGATGCGAAACCGACCTGCTCCAACTGCGTCGTGCACTGCTACCGCGCCGACATGCGCGAGCGCATCCGCGATGTGATGCGTTGGGCCGGGCCGCGCATGCTGCTGCGCCATCCGGTGCTCGCGATCCGCCACATGCTCGACGGCAGGAGGCCCGCGATCCGCCTGCCGGCCGCAAAACGCTGATTCCTTGACCGCGCTCCGCGCCTAGAGCAATGTTGCGCCTCCGTGGGAAGGAAGGGGCTGCAATGACATCTGCGGTATACGCGCTCAACCTGTTCGACGTCGCAAGCAAGGACGAGTACATGGCGTATTCGCGCCGATCGGCGAAGGAAGTGCAGGCGCACGGCGGCCGCGTGGTTGCACTCGGCAAGTTTCGCGAGGCGGCGGCGGGCGAGATCGAGCCGCGCGCGGTGATGATCCTGGTCGAGTGGTCTTCCAGGGAAGCGTTTGAAAGCTACCGCGACGATCCGG
>DASUMM010000089.1:0-2901 GCA_036277655.1 Burkholderiales bacterium
CCTTTTCTCAGCGTCTTCGCAGGCATCTTCCTGCTTCATCTTCGAGGGATCCTGGAAAGGAGCCGGCGCTTCATGGTTGGCTTGATCGTGGCCTCGTTCGGATGGAATCTGACCACCTATGCCAAGGCCTACGAACCGGTCGTTCCGCAGGAGAAACTCGCGGCTTTCGGGTGGATCCGGGAGCACACCGAGCCGGATGCGATCGTCTTCGATGCGACCTTCGCAGCGTCTTACCTGAGCCGTCGAGCATCGTCCCACATGCCGTATCCGGCATCGGAGTCCGTTCGCACAGTTACCGTGCGGCCTCTGGTTGCGGAGATGATGAAATCCGGCAAACCTCCCGCAGCGGCTGGACAGCGCCGGCTCATCCACCTGTACGCGGGGGACGCAAGCAAGATCTCCGCATCGCAGTTGCTGTGGGTCCATCCCTCGGGAACGCTGGCCGCGGTCGAGTTGAATCCGCTGAGGCGCCCGGCGACGCTCGGGCGGCAACCCTAAGGCGCAAACCCCGGAATCTTCGAGTGGTCCACCTCGTCGATCTGCTCGGGGTCGAGGTAGGCCTCGGCGTAGCGGCGGTACACCTTCTCGCGCACGAAGACGTCGAAGAGATCCGGATCGACGTGGCCGTTCTGCTTGAAGCGGCCGAGAATTTCCAGCGACTCGGTCAACGTTTTGCCCGGCTTATAGGGGCGGTCCTTCGCAGTCAGCGCTTCGAAGATGTCGGCGATCCCCATCACGCGCGCCGGCACCGACATCTGGCCGCGCACCAGCCCGCGCGGGTAGCCGCGACCGTCCATGCGCTCGTGGTGGCCGCCGGCATACTCCGGAACCTTGCGCAGGTGCTTGGGCCACGGCAGCGCTTCCAGCATCTTGATCGTCGCCACGATGTGGTGGTTGATGACGTCGCGCTCCCGTGCGGTCAGCGTGCCCGAGCGGATGGTGAGGTTCTCGAGCTCCTCGTCGCTGAGGAACGGCGCGTCGCTGCCGGAAGGATCGCGCCAGCGATAGGCCGCAATGCGCTTCACGCGCTCGATCGCCTCGTCGCTCATGCGTTCGCCGCCGACGTTGGCGGTGCGCACGAACTCGCGGTCGGCGTCGAGTTGTCGCAGGCGGGCCGCGTATCGCTCGCGTGCCGCCTGCGATCCGTCGCGCAGCATCTCGATCTCGGCGTCGCGCTTCAGCACTTCGAAGCGGGTGTCGAGCAGATGGATGCGGTCGCAGATCGTCTCGAGCTTGGTGCTCTTGTCGACCACGTGCACCGGAGTGGTCACCTTGCCGCAATCGTGCAGGAGGCCCGCGATCTTCAGCTCGTAGCGGTCGTGGTCGGTCATCGTGAAATCGGCGAGCGGCCCGCTGCGGGTGGCCGCCGCGGCTTCGGCGAGCATCATCGTCAGCACCGGCACGCGCTGGCAGTGGCCGCCGGTGTAGGGCGACTTCTCGTCGATCGCGGTGTTGATCATGCCGATGAACGACTCGAACAATTGCTCCAGCTGATGGATCAGCAGCCGGTTGGTGAGCGCAACCGCGGCCTGCGACGCGAGCGATTCGGCCAGCCGCTGGTCGGAGGCCGAGAACGCGACGATCTCGCCGGTTTGCGGGTCTTTGGTGTTGATCAGCTGCAGCACGCCGATGATCTCGTTGTCGTGGTTCTTCATCGGCACGGTGAGGAACGACTTCGAGCGGTAGCCGGTCTTCTTGTCGAAGTTGCGCGTGCCGGAGAAGTCGAACCCCTGCTCGGCGTAGGCGTCGGCGATGTTCACCGTGCGCCCCGTCAGCGCCGCGTACGCCGAGATGTTGCTGTGGTTGGGCTTGCCGTCGCGGTAGAGCGGCACCGGGTAGAACGGCACCGGGTTGCCGGTGGTGCCGCCGAGGTAGTACTTGAGGCTCGTGGTGCGCACGATCTCGAAGCGCAGGCTGTTCTCTTCGGTCACGCGATAGAGCGTGCCGCCGTCGGCGCGCATCAGCGCTTTTGCCGCGGCGAGGATGGTCTCCAGCAACCGGTTGATGTCGCGCTCGGCCGAGAGCGACGTGCCAATGTCGTTCAGCCGCTCCAGGCGCTCGACGAGGTCTTCTTCATCGCCCGGCCGATCGACCGGCGCTCGCGAAAGCTGCGCGCTGTCGAGGAGGCCGCTCATCGAGGCGGGCGCGGCGTCACTTGATGCAGACGGCGCGCACTTCCTTGATGTGGGTGATCCCCATCAGCACCTTCTCGATGCCGTCCTGCTTCAAGGTGCGCATGCCTTCCTCGAGCGCCACCGCGACGATCTCGGCGACCCGGGCGTGCTCCTGGATCAGCTTCTTCAGCGCGTCGGTGGCGACCAGCAGCTCGTGCAGGCCCAGGCGCCCCTTGAAGCCGGTGCCGCCGCACCGCTCGCAGCCGACCGGCTTGTAGAGCGTGAGCTGGCCGTTGTTGCCGTAGTTCCTGATCCAATCCTTGTAGACGTTCTCCATCGCCGCCTTCGGATCCTTCTTGAAGGTGGCGGTGTTCTGCAGCTCCTCGCAGAACTCGTTCAGCAGCGACTTCACCTCCGCCGGCTCCGGCACGTACGCCTCCTTGCAGGTGCAAAGGCGCTTTGCCAGCCGCTGCGCGAGGATGCCGAGCAACGCGTCGGCGAAGTTGAACGGGTCCATGCCCATGTCGAGCAGCCGGATGATCGACTCGGGCGCGGAGTTGGTATGCAGCGTAGCGAACACCAGGTGGCCGGTGAGCGAGGCTTCGATTCCGGTGCCGGTGGTTTCCTTGTCGCGCATCTCGCCGACCATGATGATGTCGGGGTCGGCACGCAGGAATGCCTTCATCACCGCCGCGAAATCGAGGCCGGCCTTCTTGTTCACCTGCACCTGGCGCAGGCCCTTCTGCGTGATCTCGACCGGATCCTCTGCGGTCCAGATCTTGGTGTC
>DASUMM010000090.1:0-18330 GCA_036277655.1 Burkholderiales bacterium
ACGGCAGGCGATCCGAATGGCGCGCGCCATGTCCCCGGTGTGATGCAGCACGCCCCACGAGTACACGAGGTCGAACTGCATCGGCGGTTCCGATTCGAGCGCAAACACGCTCTTGCATTCGATGTGGTAATTGTTGCCGCGCCACCAGCGCTCGAGCACCGCCCGGGTCGTGCCGACCGACTCCGGATCGAGGTCGATGGCTCGCACCCGCTCCGCTCCCATGCGCAGCGCCGCCAGGCTATGAACGCCCGATCCGCAGCCGATGTCCAGGAATCGCAGTCCCTTCAGGCTCTCGACGTCGAGAAGAGACGCAAGGCGCTTCTGCGCCTCGCTGATCCGGTCCTCTTCCAGGCCGGCGGCAAAACTCGCCCAGTTCTTGCCGAACTCGAAGCGCAGCTCCTGCGTCGCGTCAGTGGTTTTCGCTTGTACGCTTCTTTGCTCGGTATGCACTCGCGGATCATACCGTCAGCGCAAAGCGCGTTCGCCCTCGACGCGCGCGCCGCATACCTCGCCATAGATCGCCTCCATGCGATCGAGCATGCGGTCGTAGGAAAAATTCTCGACGCAATGGCGCCGCGCGGCGCGCGCAAGCTCGGCAGCGAGCGCACGGTCGGTCGCCAGCCGCTCGAGCGCGCCAGCAAGCGCCTTGGCGTCGCGCGCGGGCACCACCAGCGCCGTTTCTCCGTCCCGCGCCAGCTCGGCGATGCTGCCGACGTTCGTCGTCACGCACGGCACTGCGCAAAGCATCGCCTGGATCAGCGCCTGCGGCACGCCCTCGTTCGCGTACGACGGCAGCGCAAAGATGTCGAGCGCCTGCAGCCACGGCACAACATCGGTCTGGTTGCCGACCATGCGGACGCGCTGGCGCAGATCCCATTCTTCGACTTGGCGCTCGAGCGTTGGCCGCATCGGACCGTCGCCGACGACGACCAGCTCGATCGTCGCAGGCAGCGACCGCATTGCATCGAGCAGGAACCCATGGCCTTTCCAGCTGCGCAGCGTCGCCACGATGCCGACGAGCGTCGCCTGCGCCGAAAGCCCGAGCTTCGCGCGTGCCTCGCCGCGCTTCCCCGGCCGGAAGCGTCCTGCGTCGATGCCGGTAGGCACCGACTCGATTCGCTCCGCCGGAAAGCCGTTCTCGGCGACGAGTTGCTGCTTGAGTGCTGCGCCGGTGGTCACGATCTTCGCGGCTGCTTTCTCGTACAGCCAGCGTGAAAACGGATTCTTCGGCACCGGCGCCGAGATATGCCGGGTGCGCACGATTGGCAAAGTCCACTCGAGGGAGGCCACCGCAAGGGCCGCCAGCCACGAATCGGTCGAGCTGTGCGTGTTCAGCACGTCGCAACGGTTGGCGCGTAACCAGGCGCGCAGCGCGCCGACCCCGGCAGGGCGCTTGCGCGCGATCGGCAAGGCGACGGCGGGCACGCCCCAGGCCGGTGCCTCGCTGAAAATTCTCGCTTCGGCGGGGCAGAGGATCGTTGCCTGGTGGCCGCGCCCGATCAATCCCCGGGACTCCGAGAGGATCCGGATCTCCTGCCCTCCCCAGCCCAACGAGGACTCCGTATGAACGATCGAAAGCCGTCTCACGCCTGCGACGCCGGGCGCATCTGGGCCACCGGCGATGCCGCGCGCTCGGGCACTCGAGCCTCGAACTGGATCCGGTACAGCTTCGCGTAGACGCCATCGCGTGTAAGCAATTGTGCATGGGTGCCGGATTCGACCGCCCGGCCTTGCTCCAGCACGACGATTCGATCGGCGCGCTCGATCGTCGAGAGCCGGTGCGCGATGACGATCGTGCTTCGTCCGCGCATCAGCACCTCGAGCGCGGCCTGCACGGCACGCTCGGATTCCGAATCGAGCGCCGACGTCGCCTCGTCCAGAATCAGCACCGGTGCGTCCTTCAGGAGCGCGCGGGCGATCGCGAGGCGCTGCCGCTGGCCGCCGGAGAGGCGCACGCCGTTTTCGCCCACGAGCGTGGCGAGGCCCTGCGGCATCTGCCGGATGAACTCCATCGCATGCGCGGCTTCCGCTGCCGCGATGACTTCGCGCTCGCCGGCTCGGCCCATCGCGCCGTAGGCAATGTTGGCCTGGATCGTGTCATTGAACAGCACCACGTCCTGCGACACCAGCGCAAGGTTCGCGCGCAGGCTCTCGAGCGTCAGGTCCTGCAGGTCGTGGCCGTCGAGCAGGATGCGGCCGTGCGACGGCGCGTAAAAACGCGGCAGCAGGTTGACGAGCGTCGTCTTGCCGCCCCCGGAAGGGCCCACCAACGCAACCGTTTCACCGGGCCGCACGACGAGGTCGATCCCCGAAAGCGCCGGTTCGCTGCGCGTCGGATACGTGAAGCCAACGCCTGCGTAACGAATCTCGCCACGCGCGCGCGCAAGGTGGACCGTGCCGCGGTCCTCCTCCACCGGCGCGTCAATCAGCTCGAAGACGCTTTCGGCGGCCGCGAGGCCTCGCTGCAACGGCGCGTTCACATCGGTGAGTCGCTTCAACGGCGCAAGCAGCAGCAGCATCGCGATCATGAAGGAGGCAAATTCGCCGGCGGTCGCGCGGCCGGCAAGCGACTCCTGGAGCGCGATGTAGACGATGACCGCGAACGCCATCGAGGCGAGGATCTGCGTGATCGGGGTGGCCACCGCCGACGGGATCGTCTGCCGCATGTTGAAGCCGCGCAGGCGCTGGTTGGCGTGCTCGAAACGCTTCATCTCGTATTCGTGGCCGCCGAAGATCTTGACGATCCGATGGCACTCGATCGTCTCTTCCAGCACATGGACCAGGTCGCCCATCGAGCGTTGGGCTTCGCGGGCCATGCTGCGCAGGCGCCGCGAGAGCTGCCGCACGGCGATCGCGATCAGCGGGGCGCATACCAGCGCGATCAGTGTCAGCTTCCAGTTCAGGTAGAAAAGCCAGGCCAGCAGCGCGATGACCGTCACCGCATCCTTCACCACGGTAGTGAGGACGGTGGTCGCCGCCGAAGTCACTCCGGCGACGTCGTACGCGATGCGCGAAAGGAGCGCGCCGGAGCTCTGCTCGTCGAAAAAACGCGTCGGCATGCGTACCAGCCGGGAGAACATCGCTGCCCGCAGATCGAGCACGACCCGGTTCGAGACCCACGCGATGGCGTAGGTAGAGAGCACCCCGAGCACTCCGCGCGCAACGAAGATGCCGATGATCGCCAGCGCAAACACCCACGGCGGGAAGGAAATGGTCGCCTTGCCGGGAGCGAAGCCGCCGTCCAGCATCGGCTTCATCAGCGCCGGGAAAAGCGGCTCCATCACGGCAGTGCCGATCATCGCGACGATCGCGACCGCGAAGGCACCGGCATACGGCCGGACGTACGACAGCAGCCGGAAATAGAGCTCGCTGCTCGAGGCGGCCTTCATGCCGCGCGGTTCGCGAGCGTCGCGTAGAGCGCTGTGAGCTTTGCCGCCATTGCGTCGATTCCAAACCCCTCGGCAGTCGCGCGCGCCGCTTGCGCCATTTCCGGTTTTCCGATGCTGTCCGCCGCCGCCGCAAGCAGAGCGGCCAGTGCCGCCGCATCATGCGGCTCGCAAAGCCAGCCGTTCTCGCCCGGCCGCACCAGCTCCGCGGCTCCGCAGCGCCGGCTGACGATCACCGGCACGCCCATCGCGAGCGCTTCGAGCGCTGCATTCGGAAACGGGTCGTAAAGGGTGGGAAGGATAAAGCAATCCGCTGCGGCATAAAGCGGTCGCACATCCTGCAGCCCGCCGGCAAGGCGCACTCGATCGGCAACTCCGGCCGCCGCGGCCTGCGCAGCAAAGCGGGGCGCATGGCCGTCCCGGCCGGCAACGACGAGCTTCAGCCGCGCGTCGCGGCAGCGCGCGAGCGCTTCGATCGCGGTCGCAAGACCCTTGCGCTCGAAGCCCGAGCCCACGAACGCAAGGAGCACGTCCTGCGGCGCGCAGCCGAACGCGTGACGTGCTTGCGCGCGCAATTCCGCGCGATGGCGCGGATGAAAATGATCGAGCTCCACGCCGTTGTAGATCACGTGCAGCTTCGCCAGCTCCACCTTGAAGTGCCGCAGCACGTCTTCGCGCACCATTTGCGAGTTGCAGATCACTGCCCGCAGTCGCTCGTGCTCGAACATCCGGCGCTCGACCCGGCACACATAGCGGTGATAGGGATTGGCGCGAATCTTCGAGCGCTCGAGCGCGGACATCCGCTCGAGCCGCAGTTCCAGCCACTGGCGGTGCACGCCATCGCCCGCGCGATAGAGATCGCAGCCGGCAATCCGCTCGTGCGACTGCACCAGGTCGAAGCCCGCGCGCATCCACGCCGTGCGTGCCGCGCGCGCGAAGCCGGCGTCGCGCCACAGGCTGCCGACATACGGCGGATCGACGCGCAGCACCCGGCGTCCCTCGCCTGCCCAATCTCGCGTGATCAGCGTGACTTCGGCGCCGTTTCGCTCGAGCGCCGCGAGCGCACGCTCGATGAAGCGCTCGGCACCGCCAAACGGGTTGTAGCGCTGCCGGACGAGCGCAATGCGCACCTAACGGAGGGCCGGGCAACCGGGCATCCATCGAAGATACACCAGCGCCCTGCGCCCCCGGTCAGGGCGAGAATCAGTCGAGCCGCAATTCCGCCGTCAACGCAAACGTGCGCCCCGGCAGTGGATACACCGCATAGCGGTCGGTGACGAATGCGCTGCGCACGGCGTACGTGTAGTAATCCGAGTCGAAAAGATTGTTGATCGCGAACGCCACGCGCCCCCAGCCGAACCGCTTTGCGAGCTTCAGGTCGGCGATCGCGTAGCGGGGAATTTCGGTGCCGAGCGTATTGGGCTCGTCGTTATCCATGAACTGGCGGCTCACCGCGGCGAGCGCTCCGGAGAACAGCATCCCGCGCGGCAGATCCCAGGTGAACGAGGCGTTCAGCTTGTGGCGCGGAACGAGCGGCACCCGCTTTCCGGCGACGCTCAATCCGGTGCCGATTGCGAACGGACTGCCTGCGAGCACGCCCTCGAGGAAGCGGGCATCGGTGTACGCATATCCGGCAGCGAGCCGAAGGTTTCGGGTGGGCTGCCAATGCGCTTCGAGCTCCACCCCCTGGCGGCGCGACGGCGGCAGATTGGTGTTGCCGACGCCGGTGGTGAACGGATCCAGGTGGATTTCGTCCGTCACGCGGTTGCGAAAGAGGGTGCCGCGCAGCCACCAGGGACCCGCGCGCCACTCGACACCGATGTCGTTGGTGCGCGCGTGCTGCGGGCGCAGGAGCTGGAACTGCGCAGTGAAGAACGCATCGTTCTCGTAGATCTCGTCGACGTTGACGAAGCGGTAGCTGCGTCCACTGCGCGCAAACACCGCAGTGCTTGGCGTCCATTGATGGCGGATTCCCAGCTCCCAGGCATGCTCGCGCTGCGTCTCGTTCACCGGTGGCGCAGCGGTGTTGAAGAAGAACCCGGGCGCCGTCGGATCGAGCGTATCGGTCGCTTCGAAGCGTGCTCGCTCGCTGCGCCAGCCCGCAGTGAGGTGCGTGCTGGGGCGCACTTCGATCGAATCCTGTGCATAGAGCGCGCGCGTTTCCTGCTTCACGCGCAGTCGGTTGATCGGCTGCCCGAAGTTCTCGGGGCGATCGGTGCGGCGCGAGTCGTAGCGCCAGTCGTGCCAATCGATGCCCAGGGTCAGGCGATGCTTCCAGCCGCCGGTCGCGAACGGCACGCGCAGGCGTGGCGTGAGCGAACCGACTTCCAGCACGTCGGCGCGTGATGTCGGGAAGCCGCCCTGGTCGAAGAACGAGCGCTGATCCTTGCGCCGCCAATCCAAACCGATCGAGAGATCGGTCTCGCGCCAGCGGCGGCTGATCGTCAGGCCGGCGCGCTCGCCATCGCGGCTGGCGAAATCGAGCGGCGTCTGTGCGCCGCGCGGGTCGCTCGCGTATTCGTCCAGGCCGATCGAGGGCTGCACCCGGCGGGCGCCCGGCAGCCGCAAATCCTGCCGGTCGGCGGCCAGCCGCAAGTCGAAGGCCGTTGCGCCAAAGTCCCACCTGGCGCCGAGCGTGTAGTTCTGCTGCTCGTTGCGGTTGTTTGCCCGGTAACCGTCGGAAGCGAATCCGTGTACCGATGCGTTGAGCGCCACCGGTCCCACGCTCATCGTTCCGGCGGCCTGCGCCTCACGCGTGCGGAACGTCGCCACACGTCCATACAAGTCGAGCGACGGCGGTTGCAGGCGCGGGGCCCGGGTGATGATGTTGATGACGCCCGAGCTTGCACCGTCCCCGTAGAGCACCGCGCCGGTGCCGCGCAGGATCTCGACGCGATCGATGGAGGCGAGCGGAATCGCCGCCCATTGCACGCTCGTAAGATCGATGTCGGTGACGCGCCGGCCATCGACGAGAATCAGCGTGTTTTGCTGGCCGCTGGCGCCGAACCCGCGCAGGTCGACGTTCGCGAGCGCGGCGTTGTTGCCAAAAAGGTCTCGCGCGACGACGCCCACTTGCTGCGAAAGCAGTTCCGGCAGCGTGCGGGCGGCGCTTGCGGCGATGTCTTCTGCGGTAAGCACGCTCACGCTTGCCGGAAGCGTCCGGACCGCCTCCGGAAAGCGGGTGGCTTCGATGGTAACCACCGGATCGCCCTGGGCAAGCACGGCAGGCAAGGTCAAATACAGAACGAGACCGGCCACGAGCCGGCGCATCTGCTGAGACATGGCAAATCCTCCCTGGCGTCGTCCCCGACGCCGTAGTTGGTCGATGGATTGCCAGGCCGGTCTCCGGACTCGCGAGCGGGCATGCTGCGGACGATTCACCCGGTGCACGCCTTCCCGCGCGGCTTTCGTCGCGCAGTGGCTGCTCGTGCACCCTTTCTCGCTTACCGTTGCGGGGGCAGTACAGGCCTTGCGCCGTGGTGATGGCGCGCACCTGTTTCCCGTTTCATCCCGCGGGAGGGATTCCCGCGCGGACACCTGACAACGCGCGGAAATTATAGACGGCCCGGGTGCTGCCGCCAGCCTCGCAAAAGCGCCGCAAGATCAGGAAACACATTCAGAAACGCCCGCTGTTTCTTGACGCTATGGCGGATTTGCAACATATTGTGGGCACCGTGGACGCCGAGTTCGCTTCGCTGGAAGCCAAGGTGGCGCAGTTCGTCAGCCTGTGCGAACGCTTGCGTGAGGAGAACGCCGAGTTGCGCCAGCAGCTCGCTGCGGCGCGCGGCGATGCCAGGCTCCTGAACGAGCGCATCGACACCGCCCGCGAGAAGCTTGCGCTGCTGATCGATCGGCTGCCGGATTAGCGGCGAATGGCGGACCAGACAATCGACATCACGGTGCTCGGACGCAGCTACAAGGTCGCCTGCGAGGAAGGCGAACGCGAAGCCTTGTTGCGCACCGCCGCTTATCTCGACGCAAAAATGAACGAGATTCGCAATGCCGGCAAAGTCTCGGGCACCGAGCGCATTGCGGTGATGGCGGCGCTCAACATTGCGCACGAACTGCTGACGACGAAGCTCACCGGCGGCTTTGACATCGGAGAGGCCAAGCGTAGAATCGCCGCGGTCGAGGCAAAACTCGATTCGGTGCTCGCCAGGCAGGAAAAGCTGTTCTAGTTGCGGTTTCCATGTCCCCTGCTGTGTTCGACCGGGCTCAATTTTTCCGAACCGATAGCTTCCTGAGGTTGCGGCCCTAGCGTCACTGTTGTGATCGTCCCTCGCTGTAAGCGTGCCGGACGAACCTGATGTGACCGGTAAGCAACCACCCTGTTTGGCGGGGTTCGGGAGCAGAGTCCACCGGCACGTGCGGGGGGCACCCACAGGGAAAACCGACGATGCACTGCAGATGCGTCACTCACGTGCCGCACTGCAATGCGAACGTTGGAAAAGGCAGAATCACGCTGTGAAGTACTGGTTGATGAAATCCGAGCCGGACGAGTGCTCGATCGACGACGTGCTCGCCGCACCCGCAAAAAAGACCGCGTGGAGCGGCGTGCGCAACTTCCAGGCACGCAACTTCATGCGCGACCAGATGAGCGTCGGCGACGGCGTGCTGTTCTACCACTCGAGCTGCGAGGTGCCGGGCGTTGCCGGAATTGCCGAAGTGGCTTCGCCCGCCTATCCCGACCGGACGCAGTTCGACCCCAAGAGCGAGTACTACGACCCCAGATCGACGCGCGCGGCGCCGCGCTGGTTCAACGTCGACGTGCGCGCCTTGCGCAAGACGCGCCTGCTGCCGCTCGCCGAGCTGCGCGCGCAGAAAGGCCTTGCGCGAATGCGCTTGCTGCAGCCGGGGAACCGTCTGTCGATCACGCCGGTGAGCGCTGCAGAGTGGCGGATCGTTGCGAGGCTCCTCGGTTGAGCACGCTGCAGAACGATACGCTGCTGCGCGCGCTCGCGCGGCAGCCGACGCCTTACACGCCGATCTGGCTGATGCGCCAGGCCGGCCGCTACCTCCCCGAATACAACGCCACCCGCGAGCGCGCCGGCAGTTTCCTCGCCTTGGCGAAGACGCCTGCGCTCGCATGCGAAGTCACGCTGCAGCCGCTCGAGCGCTTCGCTCTCGATGCCGCGATCCTTTTTTCCGACATCCTGACGATTCCGGATGCGATGGGACTGGGGCTACGCTTCACCGCAGGCGAAGGGCCTCGCTTCGAGCATCCGCTTCGCGACGAGCAGTCGGTCGCCCGCCTGGCCGCCCCGGACCCATCGGTCGAGCTGCGTTACGTGATGGACGCCGTGCGTGAGATTCGCCGCGCGCTTGGCGGACGCGTGCCGCTGATTGGTTTTTCGGGCAGCCCCTACACCCTCGCCTGCTACATGGTGGAAGGCGGCGGCAGCGACGATTTCCGCCATTTGAAGTCGATGCTGTACGCGCGACCGGATTTGCTGCACCGGATCCTGGAGGTGAACGCACGCGCCGTGACCGATTATCTGAATGCGCAGGTCGAAGCCGGCGCACAGGTGCTGATGCTGTTCGACACCTGGGGTGGCAACCTCACTGCCAGCGGCTTCCAGGAGTTCTCGCTTGCCTATACACGGCGCGTGGTGGCCAGTCTCAAGCGAGAAAGCGAGGGTCGCCGGGTGCCGGTCATCCTCTTTACGCGCGGCGGCGGCCAGTGGCTCGAGTCGATGGCCGGCTGCGGTTGCGACGCACTTGGCATCGACTGGATGACCGACTTGGCGCAAGCGCGAAGCCGCGTCGGCATGGATGTTGCGCTGCAAGGAAACTTAGATCCGACCGTGCTGCTTGCGCCACCGGAAGCCGTGCGGAGGGAAGCACGTCGGGTACTGGATGGATTCGGCTCCGCGCCCGGCCACATATTCAATCTGGGCCACGGGATCACGCCGCAGGCATCGATTGACGCAGTCTCGGCACTGGTGGACGAAGTGCGCGCTTACAGCCGTCGGCTGCGCGGACACGAAGACCCCTAGACTTATGCACAGCCTTTCGACGGCTCTCGAAATCCATCTACACCGCGTCAAGAATGTTCTACGACGCACTTAACCGTCTGATTCGGCATACGAACCTTGCAGTGGTGCGAGGATCGGCCGGGTCTTTTCCCGGTAGCGGTGGATAACATGGCGTCGCAGCGTCCCTTTACTCACAATCCTATCCACAGCCGGATGGAAATCCCAAAAACCCCTTTTGGGGACACCGTTTAGCAGCACAAGCAAAGCAGAAATCGACCCCCCGCAGTTAAGTGCTTACGCTGTTGAACGAAAGCCAAAGCCCTACCGCGCCTCCCGCTCTGCGCATCGTGCGGGTCGCGCTCGATGTGCCACTCGACCTCGCTTTCGATTACCTGCTCCCGGACGGAATGCAGATCCATCCAGGCGATCGGGTGGCCATTCCGTTCGGCTCGCGGCAGCGCGCCGGGATCGTGCTCGAACTGGCAAGCCATAGCGAAGTTCCCCACGCGAGACTGAAGCCGATCGCCCGCGTGCTCGAAGGTGCACCGACGCTTCCCGCCGCCTGGCTCGAGTTCATGCGCTTCCTCGCCGATTACTACCAGAATCCGTTCGGCGAAACGGTGGTCACTTCGCTGCCGCCCCGCCTGCGCTCGCTGCGCCCGCTGCCAAAGAAGCTCGCTGGCGGGCGCGGCTTTGCGCCTGCCGCATCGCGGTTCGTGCCCAATCACTCACTCACGCCCGCTCAAGCGCAGGCGGTGAACGCCATCGGCGAGTGTTTCGGCTCTTACCAGGCGTTTCTGCTGCACGGAGTCACCGGAAGCGGCAAGACCGAGATCTACTTGCACCTCATCGCGCGTGCGCTCGAGCAGGGCTTGCAGGCGCTGCTGCTGGTTCCCGAGATCAGCCTGACGCCGCAATTGGAAGCGCAGGTGCGGGGCGCTTTCCCCGACACTACGCTGGCGGTGCTTCATAGCGGCCTTGCGGAGGTTGCGCGCACCGCCGCCTGGCTTTCGGTGGCGCACGGCGAATCCGGCATCCTTCTCGGTACGCGCCTTGCGGTGCTCGCGCCGGCGCCGCGCCTTGGCGTGGTGATCGTCGACGAAGAGCACGACACCTCGTTCAAGCAGCAGGAGGGGCTGCGCTATTCGGCGCGCGACGCAGCAGTTGCGCTTGCAAAGCGCACGCCCTGCCCGGTCGTGCTCGGCACCGCCACGCCGTCGCTCGAGACGTGGCACAACTGCGTCACCGGGCGCTATCGTCGCATCGATCTTGCCGAGCGCGCATCGCCAGGCGCCCGCTTGCCGCTCGTCCATACCGTCGACTTGAACAGCGAACCCGTCGAGCAAGGCTTGGCGCGCTCCTCCGTGGAGGCGATCGCCGCGCGCCTTGCGCGCCGCGAGCAAAGCCTGGTGTTCATCAACCGTCGCGGCTACGCGCCGGTGCTCGCCTGCGAAGCGTGCGGGTGGGCGGCGGGATGCGAGCGCTGCACCGCACACCTGGTGCTGCACGCCGTAGACCGCTGCCTGCGCTGCCATCATTGCGGCGCCGAGCAGCCGGTGCCGCGCCACTGCCCGACCTGCGGCAACGTCGATCTGCATCCGATCGGCCGCGGCACGCAACGGGTGGAAGAATCGATCGCACGGCTGTTTCCCGATGCACGGATCGTGCGCATCGACCGCGACATGGCACGCAGCCGCGCCACGCTCGTTCAGACACTGGAAGAGGTGCACCGCGGGGAAGCCGACATCCTCGTCGGCACCCAACTGCTTGCGAAAGGGCATGACTTCCCGCATCTCACGCTGGTCTGTGTGGTCGGTGCGGACAACGCGCTCCTTTCTACCGACTACCGGTCAACCGAGCGCCTTTACGCTACGCTCAGCCAGGTTTCCGGGCGTGCCGGGCGTCGCGAAGCGCCCGGGGAGGTGCGCATCCAGACGCGCTATCCGCGCCACGCGCTGTTTGCTTCGCTCGCTCGGCACGATTTCGCCGGTTTTGCGCGAAGCCAGCTCGAAGAGCGGCAAAGCGGAGGCTTTCCGCCGTTCGTCTTCGAAGTGGCGTTGCGCGCGGAGGCCAAGCAGCTCGCCACGGCGCTCGAATTCCTGCGCGCCGCGAGAAGCGCCGTGACGCCGGTCGAGCAGGTGCGCGCCTACGATCCGGTGCCACTCTTGATTACACGGCGGGCGGGCCTGGAGCGGGCGCAGCTGCTGATGCAATCGCAATCGCGGCCTGCGCTGCATCGTTACGTACGCCGGTTGCGCGAGACGCTGCAGGCAGCGCCCGAGCGACGCGTGCGCTGGCACCTGGACGTCGATCCGATCGAATTCGCCTGAGGTTTATAATCCGCGCCCTTCCGATGGACGCGAAGACACAGCTCGCCCAGCTTTTGCGCGCGGCGGTTGCGCAGGCTGCGCCGCAAGCGGGCGAGACCGAAATCGTGCTCGAGCGCCCGCGCGACGCCGCACACGGCGACTTTGCGTGCAACGTGGCGTTGCAGCTCGGAAAGCGGCTGCGCAGGAATCCGCGCGAGCTTGCCGTTGCGATCGTCGCAGCTCTTTCCAGCCTGCCGGCATCGGCGCGGCATCCCCTTCGCGAGGCAGAAGTCGCCGGGCCGGGCTTCATCAACCTGCGTGTTGCGCCGGAAGCGAAGCTTGCCGCCTTCGCCCGCGCGCTCGCCGAAGGCTCGCGATACGGGCACGCTCGCAATGACGCTCGCGAACGAGTGCAGGTCGAGTTCGTGTCCGCCAACCCGACCGGGCCGCTGCACGTCGGGCACGGCCGCCAGGCGGCGCTCGGTGACGCGATCGCCGCGCTGTTGCAGGCGCAGGGGCACGAGGTCACGCGCGAGTTCTATTACAACGATGCGGGCGCGCAGATCGAGAAGCTCGCGCTTTCCGTGCAGGCCCGCGCGCGGGCGATTCGCCCGGGAATGCCCGGCTGGCCGGAAGAGGGCTATCACGGCGAGTACGTCGAGGAAGTGGCGCGCGAATACCTCGCCGCCGCCGGCAGCGCCGACGATCTGGAGGCGGTGCGCAAGTTCGCGGTGGCGCGGTTGCGGGCCGAGCAGGATGCAGACCTGAAGGCCTTTGGCGTCCGCTTCGACGTCTATTTCCTCGAATCGAGCCTGTATGCGCAGGGGCGCGTGGCGCAGACCGTGGCCGGCCTCGTCGCCAGCGGCAAGACCTACGAAAAGGACGGCGCGCTGTGGTTGAGAACCACCGACTACAGCGACGACAAGGATCGGGTGGTGCGCAAGTCCGACGGCTCGTTCACCTACTTCGTGCCGGACGTCGCCTACCACGTGACGAAATGGGAGCGCGGCTTCCGGCGCGTCGTGAACGTACAGGGAAGCGATCATCACAGCACGGTAACGCGCGTGCGCGCCGGCCTGCAGGCGCTCGGCATCGGGATTCCGGCAGGCTACCCGCAGTACGTGCTGCACAACCTGGTGAAGGTCGTGCGCGGCGGCGAGGAAGTGCGCATCTCCAAGCGCGCGGGAACCTATGTGACCCTGCGCGATCTGATCGACTGGGCCGGGCGCGACGCGGTGCGATTCTTTCTCGTCTCGCGCAAGGCGGATGCGGATTTCGTCTTCGATGTCGATCTGGCGCGCGAAAAGAGCGACGAAAACCCGGTGTACTACGTGCAGTACGCCCATGCGCGCGTATGCAGCGTATTCGCGCAATGGGGCGGCGATGCGGCGCGCATGAACGGCGTCGACCTGGCGCCGCTCGCACTCGAGCGCGAGCTTTCGCTCGCGCAGCGCGTGGCCGAGTTTCCGCAAGTCCTGCGCACAGCGGCAGAGGAATCGGCGCCTCACGCAGTGGCGTTTTATCTGCGCGAACTCGCAGGCGAATTCCACGGCTACTATAATGCCGAGCGTATCCTCGTCGAGGACGAAGCGTTGCGCGACGCGCGGCTTGCGCTCTGCGCAGCGGTGCGCCAGACGCTCGCCAACGGACTGGCCTTGCTCGGCGTGCAGGCACCGGAGAAGATGTGATGCGCAATCCTCAGAAACGTGCTGGGCGGCACCGCGCCAGGGGAAGCTTCCTGCTGGGCGTGTTCGTCGGCCTTGCGCTGGGGCTCGGAATTGCGCTGGGGGTGGCGTTCTACCTGAACAAGACGCCAATCCCGTTCCTTTCCAAGCCCAAGGGGAAGGACGCCGATATGGCGAAGCCGCCTGCAATCAGTGGCTTGCCGGCGCAAGCCGCGGCTGCCTCGGCGAAAGCCGCCGAAAAGCCGAAGTTCGATTTCTACCGCATCCTTCCCGGCGGCGAAGAGCCGGTCAGCGAAAGCGACCTCAAACAGGCGGCGCGCAGCGCGGCGAAAGGTCAGCCGGATTCGCCCAAGGACGTTTATTACATCCAGGCGGGCTCGTTCCAGAACCCGGCCGACGCGGACAACCAGAAGGCGCGCCTCGCGATCCTCGGTGTCGAATCCAGCGTCGAGCCGACGGTGCTGCCGGACAAGGGCACGCAGTATCGCGTGCGGCTGGGGCCCTTCGCGAAGGTGGATGAACTGAACCGCGTGCGACAGACGCTCGCGCAGAACGGGATCGACGCTGCGCTGGTGAAGCTGAAGCCGAACTGAACGGAACGAATGAACGCGACTCGCAGAAGGATTTCGATTGCACTGGCACTCGCCGGCGTGGCGCCGGCCCTTCAGGCCCAGCAGCTGCGCCCCGGCGTGGATTTCGTCGTCCTCAAGCCGGAGTTGCCGGTCGATACGCAGGGCAAGATCGAGGTGATCGAGTTCTTCTGGTACGGCTGCCCGCACTGCTACACGCTCGAGCCGCTGATCGAAGACTGGCTGAAGAAGCTGCCAGCCGATGCCGCATTCCGGCGCGTGCCGGCCGTCTTCAACGAGCGCTGGGCGAAGGACGCCGCGATCTTCTATGCGCTGGAAGCCACCGGAAACCTGGAGCGGCTGCAT
This sequence comes from Burkholderiales bacterium, assembly GCA_036277655.1. Taxonomy (GTDB): domain Bacteria; phylum Pseudomonadota; class Gammaproteobacteria; order Burkholderiales; family SG8-39; genus 2-02-FULL-66-14. The sequence goes on from DASUMM010000090.1 coordinate 14,291, forward strand.
CGGCCGCTTTTCGATGCGATCCACAAGGACGGGCTGCGCACCGATCAGGGTGCGGCGCTCGGCCAGTGGCTGACGAAGAACGGCATCGACACCAGGAAGTTCGATGAAGCCGGCCGCTCCTTCGGCGTGCAGAGCAAGGTGCGCCGGGCGGCACAGCTGTCCACTGCCTACCGCATCGACGGCACGCCGGCGATGGCGGTGCACGGCCGCTACACCGTCGGCGCAGAGCAAAGCAAGACGCAGCCGGCGATGCTCTCGACCGTCGACTACCTGATCAACCTGGTGCGCCGGACAGCCCCGCCCAAGTAGCTATTCGGCCGGTTTGCGCCACGCAAGGCGCATCGGCACAAGTTCGCCGCCTGCCGCGAGCCAAGCCTCGATTCCGCCGCGGTACCAATACACGCGTTGATAGCCGAGCGCCACTGCGCGCAGAGCGGCGTTGTAGGAAAGCCAGCACTGCGGGCCCTGGCAGAAGAAGATGATCGCGCGGCTGCGGTCGCCCTTCGTCGTCGCCTCGAGCGTGCGCGCGAGCTGAAGCTGGAGGGAGTCGGTGAACGATTCGCCGCGCCCCGCGCCAGGCAGCCAGATCGCGCCGGGCAGCGAAGCGTGGGCGTCGCCTCCGAGCACGTCGAAGAGAAGCGGCAGCGGCTGCGCGGCGAGCGACTGTTTCAGCTCCTCGGTGCGGATCGTTTTCGCACCCGGGATTTCGCGCGGCGTAGGACCCGAAAGTCCGGTCGTCTTCAGCGCGCGCGTCGGCGGGACGCCATGATCGGTGTCCTCGCTTGCCATCGCGACGCCGGCGGCGAGCGCAAGAAGGAGGAGGATTCGCAAGCGCATGCGCGAAGGCTAGAGCTTTGGCGGTTGCATCGCAATCGGGGGTAGACTTGGCGCCTTTCATTTTCTCGGCGCACCGCGTTATGAGAAATCTGCTCTTCCGGGGGATCGGCATCTTTCTGCTTGCGGCGGCGTGCGGGCTGGCACAGGCACAGCCTGTCGCCGGACGCGAATATCTGGTGCTCGATCCGCCGCGCCCCACCGAAAGCGGCTCCGCGGTCGAGGTGATCGAGTTCTTCTATTACGGCTGCCCGGTCTGCTACGAGGCGCAACCGCACATTGCGCGCTGGCTGCTGAGTGCCGGACCGAGCGTATCGCTAAAGCGGGTGCCCGCCGTATCGGATGCGTGGGTCACATTCGCGCGGGTGTACTACGCGCTGGAGTCCACCGGCCTTCTGTCGCGGCTGCACTGGCCGATCTACGACAACCACCACTTCGACGGCAAGCGACTGAACGAGGACAAGAACCTGCTCGACTGGCTCTCCTCGAACGGAGTCGATTCGGCCCGCTTCAAGCAGGCATTCGATTCGCACGAGGTGACGACGCGGGTCAACGAGGCGCGCAAGATGCTTGCGACCTACAACGTGCAAGGCGTGCCGACGATGGTGGTGAATGGGCGCTATGTGACCTCGGCGCGCATGGCCGGCGGCGTCAAGGAGATGATGGACGTGCTCGATTTCCTCGTCGCCCGGTCGCGCGAGGACCAGGGAAAGAAGTAACCGGGCTTCCAAGGGTGGCGGGCGTCTTCATCACCGGCGCCTCGTCCGGGATCGGCGAAGCGCTCGCCCGGCACTACGCCCGCAGCGTTCCTGCGCTCGGCCTCGCTGCGAGACGAAAAGCCGAGCTCGATTCGCTCGCTCTGGCGCTCGCGATCCCGTGCGCGATCTACCCTCTGGATGTGACGGACCTCGCCGCGACACAGCGCGCCGCTGAGGACTACGTTGCGCGTTTCGGAGCGCCCGACCTTGTCATTGCAAATGCCGGGGTCTCGGTGGGCACGCGAGGCGATGCACTCGAGGACGCAACGACACTCCGTCGCATGCTGGACGTCAACGTGACCGGGCTTGCGGCGACGCTTGCCGCCTTCGCGCCGTCCATGCGATCGGCGGCGCGCGGCACGCTTTGCGGCATCGCGAGCGTCGCCGGCTTCCGTGGGTTGCCCGGTGCGGGCGCCTACAGCGCATCGAAGGCCGCGGCGATCGCCTGGCTCGAAGCGCTCCGAGTCGAAATGCTCGGAAGCGGCGTCTCGGTGGTGACCATCTGTCCGGGTTATGTCGACACGCCCATGACGCGGGTCAATCGCTATCGCATGCCGTTTCTGCTGCCGGCGGACGAAGCGGCGCGGCGCATCGCCCGCGCGATCGAAAACCAGGCGCGGCATGCGGTGATTCCTTGGCAGATGGCGATTGCAGGGAGAGTGCTGCGTTGGCTGCCGCCCTTCGTGTATGACCGCGTGACGGCGCGCGCACCCAGGAAGCCCCGCCAGACCGAGTAGTGGCGCGCATCGTCTCGCTCGTTCCCTCGATCACCGAGCTCCTGTGCGAATTGGGTCTCGCCGAGCAGGTCGTCGGGCGCACAGGGTTTTGTGTTCACCCACGCGACGCCGTCCGTCGCATTCCGAAGGTCGGCGGCACCAAGTCGGTGAACCTCGAGAAGGTGCGGGCGCTCCAGCCGACGCATGTGATCGTCAACATCGACGAGAACGAGAAACCGACCGCGGAGGCGATCGCACGATTCGTTCCGCACCTCGTCGTCACGCATCCGCTGGCGCCGCTAGACAACCTCGCGCTTTATCGGCAAATGGGCGAACTCTTCGGCGCACAGGCGAAGGCAGCGGCGCTGTGTGCGGAGTTTCTGCGCGCGCATGAGCGCGCGGCCGCAGTCCGCTGGCCGCAGCGAAGCGTTCTCTACCTGATCTGGAAGAAGCCCTGGATGACCGTGTCGCGCGACACGTACATCTCGCGCACTCTGGCACTGTTCGGGATGCAGACGTATCCGCAGACCGCGGGCGTGCGCTATCCGACTCTCGAAGCGATCGCCGATCTGGAAGTCGATCTGGTGCTGCTCCCGACGGAGCCCTACCCCTTCCGCTCGCGCGACGTGACCGGCGTCGCAACGCTCACGCAAAAGCCGGTTCGCCTGATCGACGGCGAGATGACGTCGTGGTACGGCAGCCGCGCGATCCGCGGGCTCGGCTACCTGCTGCAGTTCGTTTCCGGATAAGGCGCGAAAGAAGGCGCTTACTTCTTTCCGAGCCGCTGCATGACGTAGCTGCCGGGAGCGTCCTCGAGCGCTTTCAGGCCGCCCTCGCCCGGCACCCGCGCCGGCACCTTCTCGCCGGCGTTTTGCTTGTCCATCCACGCCTGCCAGTCGGTCCACCACGAGCCGGGATTCTGGTTTGCACTCGCGAACCACTCGTCCGGGCTTGCCGGGTAGGCCTCGTTCGTCCAGTAGTGATACTTCTTCGCCGCCGGCGGGTTGACGATCCCGGCGATGTGGCCGGAGCCGCCGAGCACGAACCGCACCGGCCCGCCGAGGTACTTCGAGCCCAGGTAGGTGGTCTTCCACGGCGCGATGTGGTCCTCCGCCGTGGAGATGAAGTACGAAGGCAGCTTCACCTTGGAGAGGTCGATCGGCACGCCATCCAGCTCGATTCCGCCGGGCTTCCCGAGCAGGTTCTTCATGTACATGTTGCGCAGGTAGAAGCTGTGCATGCGCGCCGGCATGCGCGTGGAATCGGAATTCCAATAGAGCAGGTCGAACGGGAACGGGTCCTTGCCGAGCAGATAATTGTTGATGACGAACGACCACACCAGGTCGTTCGAGCGCAGCAGGTTGAACGTGCCGGCCATCTCGGAGCCTTCCAGATAGCCGCGCTCGTTCATCTTCTTTTCCAGGCTCTGCACCTGCTGCTCATCGATAAAGACGCCCAGCTCGCCCGGCATCGAGAAGTCGAGCAGCGAGACGAAGAAGGTCGCGCAGTTGACGCGATCCTGGCCGCGCGCCGCGAGCACCGCCAGAGCGCATCCGAGCAGCGTGCCGCCGAGGCAATAGCCGATGAAGTTCACCTTGCGCTCGCCAGTCGCCTTCTCGACTGCGTCGAGCGCGGCGAGCGGACCTTCCTTCATGTAGTCGTCGAAGCCTTTTTGCGCCAGCGTCGCGTCCGGGTTCACCCACGAGATCACGAACACGGTGTGGCCCTGGTC
>DASUMM010000091.1:0-2627 GCA_036277655.1 Burkholderiales bacterium
GCGACTCGAAATCGGCCTCGAACGAGCGCCGCACGAGCGAGTTGAGGCCGTCCGCCCCGACGAGCAGATCCGCCGGTCCGATCTCATCCAGCGATGCGACCGGCGCACCGAACTGCATCCGCACGCCCGCCTCGGCGCACAGGGCCTGCAGGAACTGGTTCAGCTTCAGGCGCGCGATGGAGGAGAACCCGTTGCCGTCGATGTCGACGGATTCGTCCCGATGCACGATACGCTGCATCGGCCATGACTCCATGCGGGGCAGGAGCTGCGCGTAGAGATCGGGTACGTCGCGCTCGAGGAACGCAAGCGCGCCCTGCGAGAACACCACGCCGAAGCCGAACGTCGCATCGGCCGGATTCTGCTCGCGAACCTCGACCTCCCAGCGCGGAAACCGGCGGCGGAGCAGCAGCGAAAAGAGCAGCCCCGCCGGCCCGGCGCCGAGGATCGCGACGCGCACTAACCGCGCAGCTTGAACCGCTGGATCTTGCCGGTGGCGGTCTTCGGCAGCTCGGCGACGAACTCGATCCAGCGCGGATACTTGTACGGTGCGAGCTTGTCCTTCACGTGCTGCTGCAGCGCCGCCTTGATCTGCTCGTTGCCGGCGTGTCCCTGCTTCAGCACGACGAACGCTTTCGGCTTGACGAGCTTGTTCTCGTCCTCGACGCCGACCACCGCGGCTTCTAGCACCGCATCGTGCGAGACAAGCGCTGCTTCCACTTCCGCAGGCGAGACGTAGATCCCGGAAACCTTCAGCATGTCGTCCGAGCGCCCGCCGTAGACGTAATAGCCGTCCGCGTCCTGGCTGTACTTGTCGCCGCTGCGCGCCCATGTTCCGATGAACGTCGAGCGGCTCTTGTCGCGGTTGTTCCAGTAGCCGTCCGCTGCCGTCGGGCCGGAGATCTGCAGCTCCCCGAGCTCGCCCGGCTTCACTTCGGCGCCCTGCTCGTCCACCAGCCGCAGCTGGTAGCCCGGAACCGCCTTGCCCGTCGTCCCGGGCCGCACATCTCCGGGGCGGTTGGAAAGGAAGATGTGCAGCATCTCGGTCGAGCCGATGCCATCGAGGATCTCGATGCCGGTCTTTTCCTTGAAGCTCTTCAGGATCTGCGGCGGCAGTGCTTCTCCGGCCGACGTGCACACGCGAAGCGCAAGCGATTCCTTGCGCGGGAAGTTGGCGTCGGCGAGCATCGCCGCGTAAAGTGTCGGCACGCCGTAGAAGATCGTGGGTTTTCGTTCCGAGAGCCGCTTGAAGACGGCGGCAGGTGTCGGTCGCTCCGGCATCAGCACCGTGGTCGCGCCGACAGTCAAGGGGAAGGAAAGCGCGTTCCCGAGCCCGTAGGCGAAGAAAAGCTTTGCCGCCGAGAACACGACGTCCTTCTCGCTGATGCCGAGGATCGGCCGCGCATACAGCTCCGCCGTCACCACCATTCCCGAATGCACGTGCACGGTGCCCTTCGGCATGCCGGTGGAGCCGGACGAATACAGCCAGAAGCACGCATCGTCGCGCGTGGTCGGCGCCGCCTTGAATTGCGGCTCGCCCTTCGCGAGCAGGTCGCTGAACCTGAGGTGGCCTTTCGCATCGGCGCCGGCCACGATCACGTGCTTCAGGAACGGCAGCTTGCCGAGCAACGGCGCGAACGACGGCAGCAGCGCTTCGGACACGATCAGCGCACGCGCGCGGCTGTCGGACAGCATGAATTCGTAGTCGCGGGTCGTGAGCAGCGTGTTGACGGCGACCGGCACGATGCCTGCCTTGATCGCGCCGAGGAATGCAACCGGCCAGTCGATCGTGTCCAGCATCGCGATCAACACGCGGTTCTCCATCTGCACGCCGAGGCCGAGAAGCGCGCTTGCGAAACGGTTCACGCGCTCCGAGAGCTGGGCGTAGGTGAGCTGGCCCGCGTCGTCGAGGTAAGCGACCTTCGCACCCCGGCCCGCCGCGAGGTTGCGCTCGATCAGGTCGTGGGCTGCGTTGTACTCGCGGGGCACGTCGATGCGAGGCGGGGATACCGAATGATCCGATTTGGAGAGTTCCATGGAATTCCCTCTTCGTTAGGCAGTTTGCGCAGCGGCTTCGCGCGCCAGTGCAAGCCACTCCTTCCCCCAGTCTTCGGCGGTCTCTTCGGGCAGCACTCCGGAGGATGCGTCGTGCTGCACACGCTCGCCGATTCGCTGCGCGCCGAGCTCGGTGAGGAGCTCGTCGAAGCGCTTGCCGCCGAAATTGAACGTCTCGGCGTACGTGCGGTCTCCCAATCCGAAGACGCCGTAGCGGACGTGCCCGAGGTTCGGGCGCTTCGCCTGCAGGTCGGCATAAAGCGCCTTTGCATTGTCCGGCACGTCGCCCTGGCCGTACGTCGACGTGCAGATCAGGAACACGCCGGCGCGATCGAAGACGGAGGCGTCGAGCGCATCCATTGTCAGCGTCTCGACCTGGGTTTCGCCGTCATCCCACGCGAGCTCGAGCTCCTGCGCGACGAGCTGGGCCGTGCCGGTCATCGTGCCGACGAGAATCGTGATCCGAACGGGCGCGCTCATGGGAGAGCGCCAGCTTACAATAATCGCCTGAGGAGTCCGAGCATGTCCGCCATCGATTATTCGGAACGCATTCCCAACAACGTCGACCTTGCGAG
>DASUMM010000092.1:0-11792 GCA_036277655.1 Burkholderiales bacterium
TTCAGCTCCTGCGGGCGCAGCAGGCTGCCGACATGATCGACGCGCGCGCCTGCAAGACCCCTCATTGCGTGGGCTTGAACCCCGAGGCCTTGATTACCGGCCCCCACTTGTCGTAGTCGGCGCGCAGGATGCGGCCGAGCTCGGCGGGCCCGTAGCCGGTCGGCTCCAGGCCGAGCTGCTCCAGCCGCTGCTTCATGTCCGGGGCCTGCACCGCATCGATGGCGGCCCGGGCATAACGCTCGATCGCTTCGCGCGGAGTCCCGGCAGGCGCGAAGAGCGCGTACCAGGCGCTTGCTTCCAGGTTGTAGCCCAGTTCCTTGAACGTCGGCACTTCCGGCGTCAGGGAGGCGCGTTTCGCGCTCGCCACGGCCAGAACCCGCACCTTGCCCGAGCGCACCGCGGTCAATGCGTCGGCGAGCACGAACATCGCGGCCTTCACTTCGCCGGCGAGGAGCGCCTGCAACGCAGGGGCGGTGCCGCGAAACGGGATGTGCGTCATCTCGACTCCGGCGGCGCGGGCTAGCATGACCCCGAGGTAATGCGGCAGGCTGCCGGCGGCCGCCGACGCATAGTCGCCGGCCTTCGGATCCTTTTTCACCAGGGCGATGTAGTCGGCGACGTTCTTTGCCGGCAGTTCGTTGTTCACCACCATCGCGAGCTGGAAATCCGACACATGCGCGACCGGCTCGAAGTCCTTGAACGGGTCGTAGCGCACCGCGGACCCGTGGGAGTGCGGAAACGCCACCATCGGCGCGAGTGGCGTGAGGAGCAGCGTCAGGCCGTCGGGCGACGCGTTCTTCACGCTCTCGGTGCCGACGATCCCGGCGGCGCCGGTGCGATTCTCCACCACCACGTTCATGCCGAGAGAGACGCGCATCTTGTCGGCGAGCAGGCGGGTCAGGATGTCGCTGGATGCGCCCGGCGGGTAGCCGAGCACCAGCTTCAAGGTCCGATCCTGGGCGAGCGCGTGCGACACCGACAGGCACAAGGCAACGAGCAGCAGCGTTTTCTTCATCGATCCTCCTCCAGCGCGCGATTGTCGCACTCGGCCGGAATCTTTCCAAACCTCGCTACAATTCGTCCCGCACGTCCTCGGGGAGAAAAAATCATGAGAAAGTCTTTCGTCGTCGCACTCACCGCCGCGATTGCGCTCGCCGCAGGCAGCGCCTCGGCCCAGGAGAAGGTCGTCCTCGGCATGAGCGGGTGGACCGGCTTCCAGCCGCTGAAGCTCGCCGAGCTTGCCGGCATCTTCAAGAAGAACGGCGTCGACATCGAAATCCGCTTCATTCCGCCGGTGCAGCGCTCCGCCGCGCTTGCCGCAGGCTCGCTGAACGCAGCCGCAACGACGGTCGATCAGCACATCGTGTGGACTTCCGCCGGCATCAATACGGTGCAGGTTGCGCTGATCGACAAGTCCAATGGCGGCGACGGCCTTGCGGTGCGCAACAACATCAACTCGGTGAAGGAGCTCAAGGGCAAGACCATCAACGTCGATGGCCCGGGCACCGTGCAGCACTTCATGCTCTCCTACATCCTCGAGAAGAACGGCATGACCATCCAGGACGTGATCCGCGTGACGATGGGCGCGCAGCCCGCAGCGCAGGCGTTCGTCGCCGGTCAGAGCGACGCCGCGCTCACCTACGAGCCGTACCTGTCGACGGTGCGCGCGAAGCCCGACCAGGGCAAGATCATCGTCACGTCGAAGGACTATCCGGTGGTGGTCGACGTGCTCGTGTTCAAGAAGGATTTCCTCGACAAGAACCCGAAGACCGTGAAGGCGACCGTCGACAGCTTTTTCGAGGCGCTCGACATGATCAAACGCGAACCGGCCAAGGCCTACGAGATGATGGGCAGCACGGTGAAGCAGCCGGGCGAGGCGTTCGCCAAGTCCGCTTCGTTCATCGCCTGGCAGGACCGCGCGGCGAACAAGGCCTACTACGCGAAGGAGCACAAGCCGTTCGTCGATTTCGCGGTGCGCGTGCTCAAGTTCAACCGCGTGATCCAGAAGGAGCCCAAGGCCGCGGAAATGATCGACCTGCGGTTCCAGTAGCCGTTTGCCGGAGCCGCTGAAGCCGGTCTCGCGCGGCGCGAAGGTCGCGCTCGGCGCGGCGTTCTTCGTCCTCTTCTTCGGCGCCTGGGCGCTCGCCACGTTCGGCGGGTTCGTCGACGGCATGTTCCTGAAGGACCCGGTCTACACGTTGCGGATCGGCTGGGAGCTGTTCACGCAGTTCAATTTCCTGCGCGACGTCGGCGTCACCGTCTGGCGCGTGATCGGCGGCTTCATCCTCGCAGCGCTCGTCGCAGTGCCGCTCGGCATCGCCATGGGCGCCTTCAAGCCGGTCGAAGCGTTCTTCGAGCCGTTCGTGTCGTTTGCGCGCTACCTGCCGGCTTCGGCGTTCATTCCGCTGCTGATCCTGTGGGCGGGTGTCGGCGAAGCGCAGAAGCTTCTGGTCATCTTCATCGGCTCGGTGTTCCAGGTGATCCTGATGGTCGCGGTGATCGTCGGCTCGACGCGCCGCGACCTGATCGAGGCGGCGTACACGCTGGGCGCAGACTCCGCGGGCATCGTGCGCCGCGTGATGCTTCCCGGGGCTGCGCCGCAGATCGCAGAGTGCCTGCGGCTCGTGCTCGGCTGGGCCTGGACCTACGTGATCGTCGCCGAGCTGGTCGGCTCGGATTCCGGCATCGGCCACATGATCATGGACAGCCAGCGCCTGCTCGATACCGGGCAGATGATCTTCGGCATCTTCTGCATCGGCGTCATCGGCCTGGTCTCCGATCTCGCGTTCAAGTGGGCGAACCAGCGCCTCTATCCATGGGCTTTCTGACGATCGAGCAGGTGGCGCGCGTGTTTCCGGGGGTGGGGGAAGGGCCGCCCACGCAGGCGCTCGACCGCACCAGCCTGGTCGTGGAAGACAACGACTTCATCGCGATCCTCGGGCCTTCGGGTTGCGGCAAGTCGACGCTGCTGCGCATCGTCGCCGGGCTGGACTCGCCGAGCGCGGGGCGGGTGCTGCTCGACGGCGAACCGGTAAGCCGGCCGGGGCCGGATCGGGGCATGGTGTTCCAGTCCTATACGCTCTTCCCCTGGCTGACGGTGCGGCAGAACATCCTGTTCGGTCAACGCGCCACGCCGGAGGTTGCCGACCGGTTGATCGCGCGCGTCGGACTGCGCGGCTTCGAAAACCATTTTCCGAAGATGCTCTCCGGCGGGATGCAGCAGCGCACCGCACTGGCGCGCGCGCTTGCCAACGATCCGAAGATCCTGCTGCTGGATGAGCCCTTCGGTGCGCTCGACCACCAGACGCGCTCGCTGATGCAGGAACTGCTAGCAGGCATCTGGGAGGCCGACCGCAAGACCGTGCTTTTCGTCACGCACGACATCGATGAAGCGATCTTCATGGCGAATCGCGTCGCCGTGATGTCGGCGCGTCCCGGCCGGATCAAGGCCGAGGTGCGCATCGATCTGCCGCACCCGCGCCATTACACCGTGAAGACCAGCGCGGAATTTTCCCGTTACAAGGCCGCGCTTACGGAGGAAATCCGCGCCGAGTCGATCAAGGCGGCGGAGATGACTGTGTAGCTCGGCGGGGTGGCCTGTAGCGAAAGCGTGACATGACTTTCGCGCGATCCTGTTCCTAAAATCGCCGCCGAGGAAATGCGTGGCCGAACCCAAACAAGCGCCGCTGAGCGCCGACTGGTTGACCGGAGGCGGCGAGATGGGCGAGCGGATGCGCGCCATGGATTGGGCGCGGACTCCGGTTGGACCGCTCACGGACTGGCCGCAGAGCCTGCGCACCGCCGTCGGCATGATGTTGCCTTCGAAGGCGCAGATCATTTTGTTCTGGGGGCCGCAGTACGTCGTCTTGTACAACGACGCCTACCGTCCCGTGTTCGGCGCGAAGCACCCGCAGATGCTCGGCGAACCTGGGCATGTCGCGTGGAGCGAGATCTGGGACAGCCAGCTTCACTCGCTGCTCGCCGGTGTCGTGCGCACCGGCGAAGCGTTCGCCGCGCGGGATCTGTTGTTCGTGATCGAGCGCCATGGCTTCGTCGAGGAGACGTATTTCGACGTGTCCTACGATCCGGTGCGGCTCGAGTCCGGCGCAATCGGCGGCGTGTATTGCATCGTGACCGAAACCACCGGGCGCGTGATCGGCGAGCGGCGGCTGGCGCTGCTGCGCGATCTGGCGGCCCGCAATGCGACCGCGCGTAGCGCGCGCGAGGCGTGCGTGCTGGCGATGGAAACGCTGGCGGCAAAGCCCGAGGACGTTCCGTACGCGGCCGTCTATCTCGAAGGCAGGCTGCAGGCGGGTACGCCCGGAACGAGGCCCGGGCTCGTCAAGAAGCTGCCGATCGGCGGCAGCGGGACGCTGCACGTCGCCCTCAACCCGCGACGGCCCTTCGACGAGCAATACGTTTCTTTCCTCGATCTGGTGGCCTATCAGCTCGCCACCGCAATCGCGAACGCGCAGGCCTACGAGGCGGAAAGAAAACGCGCCGAGGCGCTCGCCGAGATCGACCGCGCGAAGACCGCGTTCTTTTCCAATGTAAGCCACGAATTCCGCACGCCGCTTACGCTGATGCTCGGGCCGGTCGAGGACTTGTTGCAAGGACAAGCGAGCGGCGAGGCTCGCGCAAGCCTCGAGGTGGTGCGCCGGAGCGGCCAGCGGCTGCTGAAGCTCGTCAACACGCTGCTCGACTTCGCGCGCATCGAGGCCGGGCGCGCGCTCGCCTCGTACGAGCCGACCGACCTGGCTGCGCTGACGGCAGATCTTGCGAGCAACTTCCGCTCGGCCTGCGAGCGTGCCGGCTTGCGGCTCGCTGTCGAGTGTGCGACGCATGCCCCGGCGTACGTCGATCGCGAGATGTGGGAGAAGATCGTGCTGAATCTTCTCTCGAACGCGTTCAAGTTCACGCTGGAGGGCGAGATCGCCGTTCGCCTGCAGCCGGAAGAAGATCGCTTCGTGCTGACCGTGCGCGACACCGGCGGCGGCATTCCCGAGGCCGAGCTGCCACGCGTGTTCGAGCGATTTCATCGCTTCGAGGGCGTTCGCAGTCGCAGCCACGAAGGGAGCGGCATCGGCCTCGCGCTCGTGCAGGAGCTGGTGAAGATGCACGGCGGCTCGATCCGCGCCGAAAGCACGCCGGGGAAGGGCAGCACGTTCACCGTGATGATTCCCCAGGGGCGTGCGCACCTGCCTGCCGAGCGCATCAAGGCCGAGCGCGAAGGCCCGTCGACCGCGATCCGCGCGGGCGCTTACGTCGACGAAGCACTGAGTTGGCTACCGAGTGCGCAAAGCGCGACACCGGGCTCCCTTTCGGGTTCCCGGCATCGAGTGCTGCTCGCCGACGACAATGCCGATCTGCGCGAGTACGCGCGCAGGCTGCTCGCCGAGCACTACGACGTCGAGGCCGTCGCCGACGGCGCGGCCGCGCTCGCCGCGGCGCGCGCGCGCAAACCCGACCTGGTGATCAGCGACGTGATGATGCCGATCCTCGACGGTTGCGGTCTGGTCCGCCAGCTGCGTGCAGACGACAAGCTGCGCGAGCTGCCGGTGATGCTGCTTTCGGCGCGCGCGGGCGAAGAGGCGCGGCTCGAGGGCCTCGGCGAGGGCGCGGACGATTACCTCGTCAAGCCCTTCAGCGCGCGCGAGCTGCTGGTGCGCGCCGGCGCACTGCTGCACGCAGCGCAGCTGCGGCGCCGGACGTTCGACGAGGTGCGGGAAAAGCTCGAGGAGATGGAGACGCTGCTGCGCGCGCTGCCGGTCGGCGTGTTCATCGCGCGCGATGCGGCATGCACGCAGATCGACATGAACCCGGCGGGCGCGGCCATGCTTCGCATGTCGCCGGGGCAGAACGCCTCCAAGACCGGCGCGGCGGCGGCGCAGTTGCCGTTCCGCACGCTGCGGAACGGCCTCGAGGTGCCGGGGGAGAATCTGCCGATGCAACGCGCTGCCCGCCTCGGCACGCCCATCGCAGGCGAGGAGCTCGAAGTCGCGTTCGCGGACGGCAGCTCGAGCACGCTTTTCGAGCACGCAGTGCCCCTCTTCGGCACCGACGGGACGGCGCGCGGCAGCGTGGGTGTGTTCGTCGACATCACCGAGCGCAAGCGGGCCGAGGAGGCGCTGCGCAGGAGCGAAGAGCGGTTCCGCGCCCTCGCAGCGATGTCCTCGGACTGGTACTGGGAGCAGGACGAGCACTTCCGCTTCGTGGAGATGTCCGACGAGGTCGCGGGACTCGCCGGGTCGCCAAGCGCTTCGCACATCGGCAAGACGCGCTGGGAGCTTCCGCATGTCGGCGTGAGCGAGAGGGAGTGGGCCGAGCATCGCGCGATCCTCGAGCGCCACGAGCCTTTCCGCGGTTTCGAGTACCAGCGCATCAACGAGCAAGGCGACACCATCTGGATGAGCGCGAGCGGCGACCCGGTCTTCGATGCCGACGGCCGCTTCAGGGGCTACCGCGGAACCGGCACCAACATCACCAAGCGCAAGGAAGCCGAGGCAGCCCTGCGCGAAGCCGATCGGCGCAAGGACGAGTTCATGGCGATGCTTGCGCACGAACTGCGCAACCCGCTTGCAGCGATCGCGCTCGGCGCCGAATTGCTCAAAATGGCGCGACTCGACGATCCCAAGGCGCGCTTCGCCGCGCCCGCCATCGAGCGGCAGGTGAAACAGCTGCAGCGCCTCGCCGACGACATGCTCGACATGGCGCGCGTCACTTACGGCAAGCTCACCCTGAAGCATGAACCGGTCGACCTCCTGCACAGCGCAAGGGCCGTTGCGGCCCTGCAGACGGGGGGAACGCGATCGGCGAGCATCGATGTAACCGGCGAGCCGGCCTGGGCAAACGCCGACCCGGCGCGCGTGCAGCAGATGATCGGCAACCTGATCGAGAACGCGCTCAAGTACGGCGGCAGCAGAATCGAGGTGCATGTGCGGCGCGAGGACGCCTGGAGCCGTCTCTCGGTCAAGGACGACGGGCAGGGGATTCCGGAAGCGCTCATGCGCAGCCTCTTCAAACCTTTTGTCCAGGGCGAGCAGCCGCTCGACCGCGCGCAGGGCGGCCTGGGCCTCGGGCTCTCGCTCGTGCACCGGCTTGCCGAACTCCACGGCGGAGCGGTCGAGGCGCACAGCGACGGGCCGGGCAAGGGCAGCACGTTCACCATTTCGCTGCCGGCTGTCTGCGCCCCCGGCGCGTCCGATCCGCAGTCGCCGCCGGCTCCACGGGCGGACAAGCGGCGCGTGCTACTCATCGAGGACGAGAAAGACTTGCGCGACATGTTGCAGCTGGTGCTGGAAAGGGAAGGCCATGAAGTGTCGGCCGCCGATAGCGGCGCCGAAGGCCTGGCGAAGCTCGGAACGTTCCGGCCCGACATCGCGCTGGTCGACATCGGGCTGCCGGGGATGGATGGCTACGAGGTGGCGCGCAGGGCGCGCTCGGCTCCGGGAGGCGAGCGCATCCTGCTGATTGCGATCACCGGCTACGGGCAGGACAAGGACCGCGAGCGCGCCCGCGAAGCCGGCTTCGACCAGCACGTCACGAAACCGGTGGCTTACGAGCAGCTCGCGCGCGCCTTCCAAGTCTAGCGAGGACGCGATGGTATCGTGCGGGAGTCCAATCAAGGAGGACGCATGATCTACGAAGTTCGCACCTACGAGCTGAAGCCGCGCACGCTGCCCGAAGTGCTGAAGCGCTTTGGCGAGGCCTACGAAAAGCGCAAGGCGCTCTCCGAGATGTACGCGTTCTGGTACACCGAGATCGGCACGCTGAACCAGATCGTGCACGTCTGGCCCTACAAGGACCTGAACGAGCGCAACCGCATCCGGGCCGAAGCGGTCAAGGCCGGCATCTGGCCGCCGAAGACCGCGGAGTTCATCACCCACATGCGCACCGACATCATGATGCCCTGGGGCGACGTTCCGCCGCTGAAGCCCGGCAGAATCGGCCCGTTCTTCGAGATGCGCACGTACACCTACGCCGCGGGCGACCTGGCGAAGATCCAGGCGAACTGGATGAAGGCGCTGCCGCGTCGCTACGAGTTCTCGCCGCTCCTTGCGCTCTGGTATGCGGAGATCGGCGAGCTGAACACGTTCACGCACATCTGGCCATACCCGTCGCTCGACCAGCGAATGGACGTGCGCAAGCGCGCAACCGAAAGCGGTCACTGGCCGCCGCCGCGCGGCGAGGGCGACGGCTCCTACACCCTGCTGCGCCAGGAAACGAAGATTCTTCTCGCGGCGCCGTTCTCTCCGCTGCAGTAGTCGGCCGATGCGCGTCGCTGTGCTAGGCGCCGGCGCGGTCGGCTGCTATTTCGGCGGGATGCTCGCCCGCGCGGGCCATGCGGTCGCGCTCATCGGGCGGCCTGCCCACGTCGATGCGATCCGTGCTGACGGATTGCGGCTCGAGGCGCGTGCGTTCGACGAGCGGATCGCGGTGGAGGCGAGCACCGCGCCGCAGGCGGTGCGTGGCGCTGAGCTCGTGCTCTTTTGCGTGAAGTCGATGGCAAGCGAAGAAGCGGCGAGCGAAATGGCGCCGTTCCTCGAGCCGGGCGCGCTGGTGCTGAATCTGCAGAACGGCGTCGACAACGCCGAGCGCATCCAATCGCGCATTCGCCAGCCGGTGATCCCGGCGGTGGTGTACGTGGCGACGGAGATGGCGGGCCCGGGACACGTGAAGCACCACGGGCGCGGCGACCTCGTGATCGGCCCGCTCGATCCGAGCCTGCCGCGCGCGGCGCTGGAGCGAATCCAGCAGGTCTTCGAGGCGGCAGGCGTCCCGGTCGCGCTCTCGGAGAACGTGCTGGGCGAGCTGTGGGCGAAGCTCGTCGTCAACTGCGCCTACAACGCGCTTTCTGCGATCACGCAGCTTCCCTACGGCGCCATGATTCAGGGCGCCGGCATCCGCGAGGTCATGCGCGACGTAGTGGAGGAGGCGCTCGCCGTGGCGAAGGCGGGCGGCGTTCGCATGGCCGCAGACATGCTCGCTCGTACCTATGCGATCGCCGAGGCGATGCCGGCTCAGTATTCCTCGACGGCGCAGGATCTCGCGCGCGGCAAGCCGACCGAGATCGATCACCTGAACGGCTACCTGGTGCGCCGCGGAGAGGCGCTCGGCGTGCCGACGCCCGTGAATCGCGTGCTGCACGCGCTGGTGCAACTGCTCGAGCGCAAGGCCGACGGAAAAAGGGTCCTGACCCCTTTTCCCCGTTCCTAGTGAACGCTTAGCAGCGCCTCGACCTTTTCGCGCGGGATCGCCGGGCTGAAGACGTTGCCCTGGATCTGCTCGCACCGCAGTAGCCGCAGCAGCCGCGCCTGCTCCTCCAGCTCAACGCCTTCCGCGATCACGGTCCGATGCAGCGTATGGCCGAGCGAGATGATCGCGGTGACGATGCTGGTGTCGTCCGGGTGATCGGTCATTCCCTGGATGAACGCGCGATCGATCTTCAGCGTGTCCACGGGCAGGCGCGCCAGCCGTGCAAGCGAGGAGTAGCCGGTGCCGAAGTCGTCGAGCGATACGCCGACGCCCATCTCGCGCACCTCGCCGAGCTTGCGCGTTGCCGCCTCCATGTCCTGCATCAGAAGGCTTTCGGTGACCTCGATCTCGAGGCCGCAGGGCGCCGGCATCTTGTCCATTTCGGATTGCAGGTGGCGCGTAAACTCGGGCTGGCGCAGCTGCAGCGGCGAGACGTTGACGGCGATGCGCGGCGCCGGCATGCCTCGATCGCGCCAGGAGCGGTAGGTCGCCATCGCTTCCTCGATGACCCAGGGGCCCAGGTCGGTGATCATGCCGGTCTCCTCGAGCACGGCGATGAGCGTACCCGGCAGGACGAGTCCGACGCCCGGGCGCTGCCAGCGCACCAGCGCCTCCAGGCCGATGATGCGGCGGGTCTCCAACTCGATCTTCGGCTGGTAGTGCAGGATGAACTCGCGCCGCTCGATCGCGCCGCGCAGCGCATGCTCGAGCTCCAGCCGCTCGGCGACGCGCGCGTTGATCTGCGGTGCGTACAGCAGGTAGCGATCGCCGGTCTGCTTCGCCTTCTTGAGCGCCGCCTCGGCGTTGCGGAACAGCGTGTCGGCGTCCGTGGCGTCGTCGGGAAACATGGCGATGCCGGCCTTGATCTGCAGTCGCAACTCCCGCCCGTCGATGAGGAACGGCGTCTCGAGGATGCGTTCGGCGCGCTCGCGCAGGATCGTCGCCACGTTCACCGCGTCGTGCAGGTGCGGCATCATGATGGCGAACACGTCGCCGCCAAGATGCGCGGCGTACTGGATGTCGCCCGCTGCGGCGCGCACGCCGCCCGCCGTATGCTGCAGCATGCGGTCGCCGGCATGCTGCCCGAACGCGTCGTTCATCGACTTGAAACGCTCGATGTCGAACAGCATCAGCGCCAGCTTGGATTGATCGCGCCGCGCGGTCTCCAGCGCCTGCGCCAGGTGCTCGCGCAGCAGGGTCCGGTTCGGAAGCCCCGTCAGCGGATCGTAGAGCGCGAGATAGTCGAGCTTCTCCTGCTTCGCGATCAGCTCCAGCGCCAGCTCGAGGTTCGCCGAGAGGTCGCGGAACACCTCGATCTCTTCATCGTCGAAGTAGCCCGGCTGGCTCGAGTAGAGCGCAAGGAATGCTGCCGTGCGGCCCTCCACCCGCAAAGGGAAGGCTGCCGCCGCGAGTGCACCCTCGGGCGCAAGCAGCGATTTGAGCGCCTCGTCCGGTTCCGAGCCGAGGTCGTTCCATACGGCGGGCGCGCCGATATGGAGCAGCCGGGAGATCAGCGCTTGCACGGCTGGGCCGCCGGTTTCCGCGGCGGGAAGCGATTGCGCGCCTGCGCAAGCCGACCAGACGAGCGACTCGGCAGCAGGACTCACCATGGCGACGCGTGCGCCGCGCAGGCCGCCCACGGAAACCACCACGCGGCAAACCTCTTCGAACAGCGCGTCGCGCTTGCGCACGCGGATCAGCGCGGAATTGATGCTGCCGATCAGGTCGCGCACGCGAAGCATCCGCGCCATGCGCTGGCGCTGTTCGGCCTCGATACTGACATCGCGCGCCACGCGGTCGACGCGCTCCGGCTCACCGGACGGACTGCGGATGAGCCGGCCGCGGTCGTGAATCCAGCGCTCCGTGCCGTCCTTGCGGCGAATGCGGTACTCCAGATCGAAGCGCGCGCCGGCATGCAGGCCGCGCCAGGCCTCGAGCACCACGATCTTGTCCTCGGGATGGATCAATTCAAACCACAGATCCGGACGCTCCTGGAACGCTTGCGTCGAGACGCCGAAGATCTCCTCGACCTTCGGGCTCACGTAGAGAATTTGATGGCTCTCGTAGTCCGCGGACCACACGACGTCGGGCAAAGACGCCACGATGCTCGCAACGCGCTCGCGCTCCTTCGTGAGCTTCCGCGCCGCCTTGATGCCGGCCGCACGCTCCTTCGCGCCTTCCAGCGCAAGGTTGATTGCTCGGGGCAGGCGCCTGAGGTTTCCCTTCAACACGTAATCGGCCGCGCCTTCGCGGAAGGCGCGGATGGCGTGCTCCTCGCCGATGGTTCCCGACACGAAAAGGAACGGCACCTCCGGCGCATGTTCGCGTGCAAGGGCGAGCGCGGCCATGCCATCGAAGTGCCGCATCGGGAAATCGGCGAGAACTACCTGCGGGGAAAACGACTCCAGTTCGCGAACCAGTTCGTGCTGGTTTCTTGCCGTCGTGTACTCAATGGGCATCTTCGCGCGCCTGAGCTCCTGCAAAAGGAGCTGCCCCTCCGCGCCCGAGTCGATGAGGAGGAGGACGCGCAGGGGGGG
>DASUMM010000093.1:0-7474 GCA_036277655.1 Burkholderiales bacterium
TTCATCGTCGCGCACATACAGCACTTCGCCCGGCCGGTCGCTCACGGGATCGTTCGACCACGGGGTGAGCTGGTTTTCGCGACTGCCGAGGGACCACGTATAGCCGCTGCCTTCGACGGCTGCCTGGAAACCGAACGCGGGATTGGCGATGACGTTGATCCACGGAGCGGGGATCGACCGCCCTGCGCCGAGGATCGTCACGTACTCGCGTCCCTCGGCGGCGAATCCGCCGAAGCCGTTGAAGAATTCGAGTTCCTGCGGCGCCACGGCCGCCGGCGAAGCGATCGCGGGCCGGTCTCGACGAAGCGGCGGTCGCTTGTGGACCTCCGGCTCATCGAGGCGGTTCAGCTGCTCCGCGAGGGTTCCACGCCGCGCCGAGAGCACCGCCCGCGCCATGCCGAGCAGCACGCCGCGCGTGTCTGCCGAAATCAGATCGGCGCGCAGCACGAATACCGAGCCGCGCGGATAGTCGACGCCGAGCTGCGGTCGCGACTGGCTCGTGCGCACAAGCGTCTCCAGCGCGACCTGCAGGTCCTGCACATAGGAAGATGCCCGCTCGTTCAGCACTACGAGGTCGACCGCAAGCTGCTTCAAGCGCCAGTACTCGTGAGCTCGCAGCACCTGGCGGACGATGGCGATGTCCTCGAGGCTGTCGATCCGCACCAGCACGATGGGCAGGTCGCCGGAAATGCCCTGCGCCCAGAGCGCCGTGGGCCCGCCGCCGCCACGACGGATCGCTTCCGAAGACGAACGCAAGGACGGATCGGCGTACAGCACCGCGCCGGCGAGGCACTGAAACAGGCTCGCCTCCTCCGCGCTGACGCCCAGATGACTGAGCTGAACCTGCGCCTGGGTCCAAGCGAGGGTTGCGGCGCGGTCGAAGGCGGTCGCGTCGTGATGCTTGTCGACGAGGTCGAGCACATCGCTGCGCGACGACGCAACCACGGTCCAGAACGCCACGCGCACGATCCTGCCCGGCGGAACCCGCACGCGGCGGCGTAGCGCAAACACCGGGTCGAGGACCGTGCCCGCAGTATTGGAAAGCGGACGCCCATCCATCACGGCGACCGGCGTGCGGATCTCGCGCCCCCGCCCTAGGAAGCGGCTGCGGTCCGTTTCGATTTCCTGCTCGCCTGCGACCTCGCCTTCGACCACGGCAAGATGCGCCGCCCAGATTTCTGGCTCGTCGGGGGAGCGGCGCTGCCGCGTCGCGAGCAGCACGCCGGTTCTGGCGAGATATTCGGTGCGCACGAAGAGCTTGGAGAAAGCCGGGTGCGCCGTGTCCGAGGCAGGCGACGCCAGCACCAGCTCGGCGTAGGAGGTGAGCTCGATCTCGCGTGCGCGGCTGCCGCCGTTCGAGACCGAAACGCGCCGCACCTCGGCATTGGACTCCGGCGAAATGACGACCTCCAGCGCAGTGGTGATCGAGCCGTCGCGTCGCACGAATTCCGCCCGGTCTTCGGCGAACGTGACGTCGTAGGCATCCGGTTCGACGCCGCACGGCTGGTAGCCCGCCGACCACACTTCGCCGCTCTCGACATCGCGCAGGAAGACGTAAGCGCCCCAGTCGTCGCGGCTGACGTCCTCGCGCCAGCGCGTCACGGCAAGGTCGCGCCAGCGGCTGTAGCCCGAGCCGGCGCCAGTCAGCATCACCGAGTAGCGGCCGTTCGAGAGCAGGTGTACCTGCGGCGTCGCATGATGCGCGGAGCGCAGCCGGCGCTCGGCCGGAATTTCCGGCTCGCGCACGATGGCCGCCGCCTCGAGCGTCTGCACTCCGGGCAGCGCCACCGCAACGCTGCGCGGCGTACGCTCGTGCAGCAGGAGTTCGGTTGCCTGCACCATCGGCTCGGCGTGAAAGCGCGCCCGCATCCTGGCGTCGAGCACGGTATTGGCGATCGCCACCACCGTCATGCCCTGGTGATGCGCCATGAAGGCGCGCACGATGGCGAAGTCCTCGCCTTCGGGATGGCGGCTGCGCGTGTAATCGAGCGCCTCGTAGAAGCCGTAACGCCCCTCGGCGCCGAGGGCGACGAAGCGCGCGAAGTTGCGCACCGCCGCCGCCGGGTCGACCATCGCCGCAAGCGCAGTCGCATACGGCGCGATCACGGTGTTTTCGCCCAATCCGCGTTTCAATCCAAGACCCGGGATGCCGAAGTTCGAATACTGGTAGGTGAATTCGAGATCGCGCACGTTGTAGCCGGATTCCGAAATTCCCCACGGCACGTCGAGCGCGCTCGCGTAGGCGATCTGGCGGCGCACCACCAGGCGGCTCGTCTGCTCCAGCAGGCTGCCCGACGGCGCGCGCATCACGAGCGAGGGCATCAGGTACTCGAACATCGATCCCGACCAGGAAAGCAGCGCCGCACCACGTCCGACCGGGGTGACGGCACGCCCGAGCCGGAACCAGTGCCGCGCCGGAGCATCGCCCTTTGCGATCGCGAAGAAGCTCGCGAGGCGCGCTTCCGACGCCAGCAGGTCGTAGCAACTGGGGTCGAGCGTCGCGTCCGCGACGCGATATCCGATCGCGAGGAGCTTGCGGCCGGGATCGAGCAGAAATTCGAACTGCATCGCGCTCGCCATCGCGCGCGCGCTCGCCTCGAGCACCGCAAGGCGCTCTCCGAGCGAGGGCGCCTCGGCAGCCTGGTCGCGGCGGTGGCTTTCGATCGAGGCGTGCGTGGCCTCGGCCCAGGCGAGCATTTCGGCGCCAGCGTCGTCGCCGCGCTCGCTCGCAAGCGTGCGCGCCATGTCGAGCAGCGTCGCAGCTTCGAGCGCCGCCTTGCTCCATCGGCCAGCGGCAGGCGCCGCGGGAAGTCCCTCCTGCCGCAGCGCCACCGCGAGCGCATCGAGTGCATCGACGAGCTGAACCCGTGTAATCGTCTGCGTGCGACGGTCATCCGGCAGGCTGGCGAGCCCTCGGCGCGTCAGCTCGAGACTGTCTTCGACGCCGGCCACGATCTGCGCGCCCGAGAGCGGTTCGCGGCTCCACTCGCGGCAGGCATTTGCCAGCGCGATCAGGTGCCCGGCCAGGTTGCCGCTATCCACCGAAGAAACGTAGGCTGGATCGAGCGCCCGCAGGTCGCGCGTGTCGTACCAGTTGTAGAAATGGCCGCGGAAGCGCGGCAGGCGCTCCATGGTCGCGAGCGTTGCTTCCAGCCGCTCGACCGTCTGCATGGTCCCGGCCCACCCGAAATCCCGGGCGCTCGCTGCCGAGAGCAGATAGAGGCCGAGATTGGTCGGCGACGTGCGGTGAGCGACGACCGGCTTCGGGTCCTCCTGAAAGTTGTCCGGCGGCAGCATGTGATCCTCTGCCGTCACGAACGTCTCGAAGAAGCGCCAGGTGCGGCGCGCGATGATACGCAACGCGCGGGTTTCGGCAGGCCGCAGCGAACGACGACCGCTCCTCCCGGGCGGCAGGCTCGACCAGCGCGCGATTGCCGGCGAAGCGATCCAGGCGAGCACGAACGGCAGCGCAACCGGCCATGCGCCCCCGCCGCTTGCGATGACGACGAGCGCGGCGACGATGCCGAGGCCGACGGCGCTCTTCATCTGCCGATAGAAGCCGGCGAGATCGAGCCGCGGACCGACCGTGAGCTGCGCCGCGCTGACCCAATCGAGCAGCTGGCGGCGGCTTACCGCAAGCCGAAACAGCGTGCGTCCGACTGCATCGAGCATCAGCGACGCCTGGTGCGCCAGGAAGACGAGCAGCAGCGCAGTTTGCGCGAGCGCAATCCGGAGATCGGAGACAAGAGCGTGCAGGTGGCTGCGCGCCGTGATCCGCGCGCCGCGCGGCACGATCCCGGCGAGGACGGGCAGCAGCGCCGAGAGCGCGATCGTCGCGACGATGAAGAGGGTCCACACGGCCGCGGCACGCAGCGGCAGCGTCCATCCCGCGAGCAGCGCGGCGACGCTCGCCGGCGCCGAGAGCGAGCGCCGCAGGTTGTCGAGCATCTTCCAGCGGCCGATCGGCGGCAGCGCGCTCGCGAGCTTTCGTTCGCTCGCGCTCTGCTCCTTCACTGAGGCATCGCCGCGGCCGAAAACCCAGGGCAGCAACTGCCAATCGCCGCGTGTCCAGCGATGCTGGCGTGCCGCAGCGACGTCGTAGCGGGACGGAAACTCCTCGACCAGCTCGATATCGGAAGCAAGGCCCGCGCGTGCGAAGGTTCCTTCGAAAAGGTCGTGACTGAGCAGCGTGCTGTCCGGGGCACGGCCGTGCAGCGCCGACTCGAACGCATCGACGTCGTAGATGCCCTTGCCGGTATAGGTCCCCTCGCCGAACAGGTCCTGATACACGTCGGAGACGGCCGAAGCGTAGGGATCGATGCCGCCTGCGCTGGAGAACACGCGCTGGAAGAGCGAGCCTTCGCGTCCCAGCGGCAGCGAGGACGTTACGCGGGGTTGCAACACGCCGTAGCCCTCGACGATGCGCCGCGTGACCGGGTCGAACTCCGGACGATTGAGCGGGTGCGCCATCTTGCCGACCAGACGGCACGCCGTGTCGCGCGGCATACGGGTATCGGCATCCAGCGTGATCACATAGCGCACCGCTGGAGGCAGCGCGCCCGTGACCATGAAGGTCGTGTCGCCGGCGCCGCGCAGCAACTGGTTCAGCTCATGCAGCTTGCCGCGCTTGCGCTCCCATCCGATCCAGCGTTTCTGCCCTTCGTTCCACACGCGCCGGCGATGAAGCAGCAGAAAACGCTCGCCCGCGGCACCGGGGCCGTAGCGGCGATTCAAGCCGGCAATCCCGGCGACGGCAGCTTCGAGCAGCGCCTGATCCCCGGGCATCGTCTCGCTCGCGGCATCGGTCCAGTCCGAGAGGAGCGCGAAATAGATCTCGCCTTCCGGACTGGCGAGGTAGTGGATCTCCAGGCGCTCGATCTGCTCCTCCACCGCCTCCTGCGTGGTGAGCAGCATCGGCACGGCAACCATGGTGCGCGAATGCGCAGGAACGCCGTCGCGCAGCTCGAGCGCCGGAAGGGTCGCGGCATCCACGCCTCTCATCACGCTGCGGTTCACCAGCGCCATCGCCGCATCGATCGACGGAATCACTCCGAGCAGCGCAAGCAGCGCGAGCGAGGAGCCCGCGACCCCGCCAAGCGCCAGCGCAAGGAGCGGCAAGGCGAGCAGGATGGCAGTGACCAGGGCGACGCTCGCGACATAGCCCGCGATGCCGATTGCTGCATTGAAGCGGCGCAGCCAGTGACGCACCGGGGCGCGAAAGCCGATCGACACCTCGAACGAGCGCCGGCCGCGGGCGATCAGGTGGTAGCCGGGGTCTCTCTCCCGATCCGGCTTCGCGCCGCTGGCAGCCGCCAGGGCCGCGCGCGCAATCTCCAGCTCCGTCAGCGGCGCGCCGCGCGCCAGCTCCTCGATCGCGCTGCGGTACAGATTGCGGGTCGCGAAATCCATTCGTGCGAAATCGCTGCCGGCACGCAGCGTTTCGTCCACCAGGCTGATGCCCTCGACGAGCTCGGCCCAGTCGAAATCCGAGATCAGCCGCATGCTGGTGATGATGTTGCGCACCGTCACGTTCGTAGCACCCTGCTTCTGGTGCTCGTCACGCACGATGTCGTCAGCGGAGGTGCCCTGCGCGGCCAGCCGCTCCTCGAGCCAGGTGAGCGCTCGGGTGACTTTCGGATCCTGGTCGCGCAGTCGTTGCACGAGCTGAACGGCGAAAGCGCCCGGCAGAGGCGCCTGCTCATAGCGCTGGAAAATCGAACGCATTTCATCGGCCGGCGGGGCATCCCCGCCAAGCAGCCGGTCGGCGAGCGCGTCGGCCTCCTGGCGCGCGGCGCGACCCGACACGATGCGCCGGGCGGCGCGCCGCAGATTCTCCACCAGCACGATCCGCAGTGTGATCGCGACGGCCCATAGCTCGCCGATCGTCAGCGGCTGCACACGCTGATAGGCAGTGGCGAACCGCCTCAGCATCTCGGGATCGAAGCGGCTGTCGGTGTGCGCGACGAATGCCCAGGCAATGCCGAACACCTGCGGGAAGCCAGCGAACGGGCCGCTCGAGAGCTTCGGCAAATGCCGGTAATAGCCCGGCGGCAGATCGTCGCGGATGTCGCGGATCTGCTGCTCTACGAGATGGTAGTTGTCGAGCAGCCATTCCGCCGCCGGCGTGACCGGACGGCCTTCGCCGGCCGCGCTCGCAATGGTGCGATATGCTTCCCGCAGTACCGATTCATTGTCTCGCAGTCGCGCGGAAAGCGATCGCCCTCGGTTCGGCCGCGCACTTGCCGGCTGTGCCAGCGCGAGGGTCGCTGCATGCTGCTCGAGGCGCTCGACGCTGAACAGCTCTTCGCGGATGGACTCCTCGGTATTCCAGGGCGCAGCGTGCGACGCGCCACCGAAGACGCGAAGAATGGCAGATCTCAACAGGGCCTTTCGCCCCGCGCATGCGCGGGTGAGCGATCCAGGAAGGGGAGCCGCGGAACTTGGTGCTCGACTTCCGGGCGAACCTCGTCAGTGTACAGGCTGAGGGCAGGAACGGACGCCCCGGGGGATCCCGCTCAAGAATCGAGCGCATTGGTGCGGGCGCTAGAGGTACTCCTAAACGCCGAATGCCTTCAGGATCGCATCGGTAGCCCCGTGCAAGGGCCCTCCGATGCCGGCGGCCCGGCCGGCAGGCGTTTCCTCGTAGGCGTAGACGCCGGAGTCTCCGGTGAAAAGATCGTTGAAGAGTTCCTCCTTGCCGGTCAGGTAGGACAGGAACGTCTCGCAGCGAGCATTGCCATAAGCGACTTGGCCGCTGAATCCGAGCGTTGCCGCCTGATTGATCAACCGTCCGGCTCCTGCTCGTTCGATTCGTATGCCCCGGCATCCGCCGAGGATCAGTTGCGCCGGACCATGAAACGCGAGAAATCGAAGTTGCAGGGTGAGCCACGCCTGCAAGCCGAATCGCCAGTGTCTGGTGATGCGGATCGGTTTGCCTGGATCCTGGATCACTCCGACGAGCGCGCGCGGGCGGCAGACGAAGGCGGAGCCTTCGGCGAGGTCGATCACGCCGACTTCGCTCAGCGGGTCGCGGGTCGATGAGACCACGACCGGCTCGGCGCCAGCGGAACGAATCCGCGTCAGCAGAAACATTCCCGAGAGCAGGCTGGCGAGAGGAATGCTCCAATTGAGCAACCACCGCGTGTCTTTCGCTGCCTGCAAGGGCGTGCTCTGCAAATACTCCGGCTGGATGAATAGTTCCTGGCTCTCGCGCAGAACGAGCGGGAGGGACACGGCGGAAATCGGTCCTTCGGCGCTTCCCTGACCGGTGACGCGTCCCGCAGCGGAGGGCAGCAGCCGCATCGCGGGGCGGCGCGACGCCCATGGCGCGACGATGAAGTACAGGAACGTCTTGATGCCGAGCGGCAGAAGAATGATTGCCACCAGGATGGCGAGCGCCATCGGCAGCTGCCGATCGACAATCCTCGCCAACCGCATCCCGAACGACTTCGCGAGAGCGGCGTCGATCTCCGAG
>DASUMM010000094.1:0-3689 GCA_036277655.1 Burkholderiales bacterium
ATGCGTTGATGCGTTCGCTTGGCCGGCCCGAGGAGCCGTGGGCCGGCCAGATGCAGCGCGTGCGCGAATGGTTCGAGCCTCATCTCGAGCGCAGGTACGACGCGGCGCAGGTGCGCGCGGGCGACTTGCAGCAGTTGGAAGCCATTGCGCAGCAATTTGCGAGCCGCGAGCAGTTCCTGACCGAGCTTGCGCTGGACCCGCCGCAGGCGAGCGGCGATCTCGCCGGCCCGCCGCTGCTCGACGAAGATTTCCTGATCCTCTCCACCGTCCACTCGGCCAAGGGACAGGAGTGGGATGCCGTGTACGTCCTGAATGTGGCCGATGGGAATTTTCCCTCCGACTTCGCCACGGGGCGGGCGGAATTGATCGAGGAGGAGCGCCGGCTGCTGTACGTGGCGATGACGCGCGCAAAGAACGACCTGCACCTGATCGCGCCGCTGAAGTATTACGTCACGCAGCAATCCCGGATGGGCGACCGTCACGTCTACGGCGCCACCAGCAGGTTCCTGACGCCTGCGGTGATGGCGTGCCTGGAGCGAATCAGTTGGCCCGCGCGCGGTCCAACCGATGCAGCGAGCGCGCCGGCAGCACCTTCGGTCGACGTAGCCGGCCGGCTACGCGAGATGTGGTCGTAGGCCGAATAGCCTCTTCTTTCGTAAGCGAATTTGCTGTGCGGCGGCGGCAGACTTGCGAAACCGCACCCGAGTCCCCATGTTGCCCGGGAAGGAGATCCCATGAGCATCTGGCCGAAGCAGCCGAAAGTCCTTTCCGACGAGCAGTCGCCCGGCGGTGCGCCCGCACCCGCCTCCGAGCGCAAGTCCGGACCGCGGCTCAAAGCCATTCCGGACGATGCGTTGATCCTGATTCCGTTGCGCAATTCGGTCCTCTTCCCGGGGACCATTGCGCCGCTGGCGATCGGCCGTACGTCGTCCGTGGCTGCGCTGCAGGAGGCCACCCGCACCAATAGCCGCATCGGCTTTCTGCTGCAGCGCGACCGCGAGAAGAACGAGGTCGGTCCGATCGATCTCTACTGGGTCGGAGCCGTCGGCGAAGTGATGCGTCACGTCGCCGTGCCCGACGCCGCGCACCATCTCGT
Organism: Burkholderiales bacterium; assembly: GCA_036277655.1. Taxonomy (GTDB): domain Bacteria; phylum Pseudomonadota; class Gammaproteobacteria; order Burkholderiales; family SG8-39; genus 2-02-FULL-66-14. Next base: position 1,097 of record DASUMM010000094.1, read on the forward strand.
CGTGCAGGGCCAGACGCGCTTTTGCGTACGCGAATTCCTCGAAGGCTGGCCGTTCCTGGTTGCGCGCGTCGCGCTGATCGAATCGCAGGAACAGGGCGGGCCGGAGATCGAGGCGCGCTTCCTGCAGCTGAAGGAGCGGGCGGTGGAAGCGATTCATCTGCTGCCGAACGCCCCGGAGGAGCTCGCGAGCGTGATCCAGGCGGTGACTTCGCCAGGGCTGCTCGCAGACATGGTGGCGAACCTGCTCGACATCACGAACGAGCAGAAGCAGGAGGTGCTCGAGAGCTTCGACCTGCGACGGCGGCTCGATCGGGTGCTGGCCCTCTTGAGCGAGCGCGTCGAAGTGCTGCGCCTTTCCAAGGAGATCGGCGACAAGACGAAGAAGGAATTCGACGAGCGCCAGCGAGAGCATGTGCTGCGCGAGCAGATGCGCCAGATCCGCAAGGAACTGGGCGAAGGCGAAGACGGCGCAGCGGAAATCGAAGAGCTGAAGAAGAGCATCGAGGCGGCCGGCATGCCGGAAGAAGCGCTCAAGCATGCGCGCAAGGAATTGCGGCGGCTGGAGAGGATGCAGGAAGGCGGCGGCGAGTACTCGATGCTGCGCACCTGGCTCGACTTGGTCGCGGAGTTGCCGTGGAAGGTCGAGGAGGCAAAGCCGATCGACATCGCCGAGGCGCGGCGTGTGCTCGACGAGGACCACTACGGCCTCGACAAGGTGAAGCGGCGGATTCTCGAGTACCTCGCCGTGCGCAAGCTCAATCCGGAGGGCAAGAGCCCGATTCTGTGCTTCGTCGGCCCCCCCGGCGTCGGCAAGACCTCGCTCGGGCAATCGATCGCGCGCGCCACGGCACGCAAGTTCCAGCGCGTGGCGCTCGGCGGTACGCACGACGAGGCGGAGATCCGGGGCCATCGTCGCACCTACATCGGCGCGCTGCCGGGCAACATCATCCAGGCGGTGAAGCGGGCCGAATCGCGCGCCAGCGTGATCATGCTCGACGAGATCGACAAGCTCGGCATGGGCGGTTTCCATGGCGATCCGTCCAGTGCGTTGCTCGAGGTGCTCGATCCGGAGCAGAACTCGAAGTTCCGCGACAACTACCTCGGCATCGACTTCGACCTGTCGCGCATCATGTTCATCACCACCGCGAACGTGCTCGACACGATTCCCGGGCCGCTGCGCGACCGCATGGAGATCATCCAGCTGCCCGGCTACACCGAGGAAGAAAAGCTGCAGATCGCCAAGCGCTACCTGGTGAAGCGCCAGCTCGAGGCGAACGCGTTGAAGCCCGAGCAGGCGACGCTGACCGATGCCGCAATCGAAGCGATCATCGGCGACTACACGCGCGAGGCGGGCGTGCGCAATCTCGAGCGCGAGATCGGCTCGGTGCTGCGTTCGGTGGCGATGAAGATCGCCGAAGGCAAGGCCGAGTCGGTCACGATCGACGCGGGCGACCTGCACGGGATTCTCGGCGCGCGCAAATTCGAGAACGAAGTCGCGCTGCGCACGGCGGTGCCGGGTGTCGCGACCGGGCTGGCATGGACGCCGGTCGGCGGCGACATCCTCTTCATCGAAGCGTCTCGCGTGCCGGGGAGCGGCAAGCTCATCCTGACCGGCCAGCTCGGCGACGTGATGAAGGAATCGGCGCAGGCCGCGCTGACGCTCGCTCGCATCTGGAGCGGTGACTCGCTGGAGAAAACCGACATCCACGTGCACGTGCCTGCGGGTGCAACGCCAAAGGACGGCCCGAGCGCGGGCGTTGCGATGATGCTCGCGCTGGTTTCGCTGTTGAAAGGCAAGCCGGTGCGGCCGGATGTCGCCATGACCGGCGAGATCTCGCTGCGCGGACTCGTGCTGCCGATCGGCGGCGTGAAGGAGAAAGTGCTGGCTGCGCTGCGCGCGGGCATCACCACCGTCATGCTGCCCAAGCGCAACGAAAAGGATCTGGAAGACGTGCCGGCGGCCGCGCGCTCGCGGCTGCAGTTCGTGTTCCTCGAGCACGTACAGGACGCGATCAGTTTCGCGATCGGTGAAGAGCCCGAGCGCAAGGCAGCCTAGAGCCGCGTCGCGAAGGAAAGGCAGGGACAGGCCCGCGAGGGTCTGTCCCTCTTTTTTCGTCCGGCATACACTTGCGCTCCCATCGCAAGGGAGGTCCCATGGCATTCAAAGTGAGCAAGCTGGATTTCTGGACGGCGACGATCGACGACCGCGCCGGCGGCGCGGCGGACATGCTGGAGCCGCTTTCGGCGGCGGGCGCGAATTTCGAGTTCGTTTTCGCGCGGCGGACGCCGGAGCATGCGGGCAGGGGGCTGCTGGTCATCGCGCCGGTCAAAGGCGCCAAGGTCGTCAAAGCCGCGCAGGCGGCCGGTTTCTCGAAGGGCGAGATGGCCGGCGTGCGCATCGAGGGCAACGACAAGCCGGGCCTGACGGCGAAGGCGGCTCGCGCGCTCGGCGACGCAGGCGTCAGCTTCCGCGCGCTCTCGGCGAGCGCGATCGGCCGGAAGTTCGTCACCTACGTCGCGCTAGACAGTGCGGCCGACGCCGCGAAAGCTGCGGCAGCGTTGCGCAAGCTGGGCTGAAAGCGTGGCGAAGAAG
>DASUMM010000095.1:0-3738 GCA_036277655.1 Burkholderiales bacterium
GCTGCGTCCGAAGGAGCTTCAGGATGCGCGTGCAAAAGTAAAAGCAGCAAGCATGTCGCCGCGCGAGCTGAGAGAGGTGGAAGACCGTTCGATCCGCAATGCGGTCGCGCGCCAGGAGGCGGCAGGGCTCGAAGCGATCACCGACGGCGAGCTGCGTCGCGATTTCTGGCACCTGGATTTCCTGCGCGATCTCGACGGCGTGGAGCTGAAGCGGGCGGTCGGCCTGACGTTTCACGCCGACGACGTGCCGCCGATGGCGACCGTGACCGACAAGGTCGATTGCAGCCGGCCGATCTTCGCCGAGCATTTTCGCTTTCTCAAATCGCTCACCAGGAAAACCCCGAAGCTCACCATCCCCGCGCCGGCGGCGCTGCATTTCCGCGGCGGGCGCAACGCCATTTCGCGTGCGGTATATCCGGACCTCGCCGAGTTCTGGGCCGACACCACCGCTGCGTACCGCAAGGCAATCGCGCATCTGTACGCGGCGGGCTGCCGCTACCTGCAGCTGGACGATGTGAGCTTTTCCTACCTCTGCGACGACAAGGTGCGCGACAATTTTCGCGCCAACGGCGACGACCCGGGGACGCTCCACCTGGATTATGCGAACGCCATCCGCGACGCGCTCGCGGGCAGGCCCGCTGATCTCTGCGTGACCCTGCATACCTGCCGCGGCAACTTCCGCAGCACCTGGTTTGCTGCCGGCGCTTATCGCGACCCGGTGGTGGAAGCGATGTTCTCGGCGCCGGTCGACGGCTTTTTCATGGAATGGGACAGCGATCGGGCGGGCGGATTCGAGCCGCTGCGCCTGTTGCCGAAGGCAAAGAAAGTGGTGCTTGGCCTCGTCACCACCAAGTCTGGCGCGCTCGAATCGAAGGATGCGCTCAAGCGCCGCATCGACGAGGCGACCAAGTTCGTGCCGCTGGAGGATCTCTGCCTTTCGCCGCAGTGCGGCTTTGCCAGCACCCACCATGGCAATGCGCTCTCGGAGGAAGAGCAGTGGCGCAAGCTTGCGCTCGTCGTCGATGTGGCGCGCGAGGTCTGGAGCTAGCCGCCGGTCAGTTGCTGCAGAGCTCGGCGACGCGGTCGATGAATTTCGCGCAGTCGCCTGCGAGGTTGCCGGTGAACGGCGGGCCGGCGCCGTAGTTGCGATGGGCCGAGCCGGCCCATTCGCCGATCACGGTGCCGGCATCCTCGCCCTTCTCCCAGAGGAAATAGCGCGGCAGGCTTGCGTCCGACGCGGTGCCGACGATTGCGGCAAGGTACGCCTCGGTCGATTCCCGTGGCATCGGCAGCGTCAGCACGCCGATCCGCAGATCGTCCCGCGGCAGGTACATCAGGCGCGGCGTAAAGCGAAACCCCGCTTCCGCCCAGACCGGAACGAAGAAATCGGCGTCGTTTCTTTCGATCGCCTCCAGCGCGGCTGCGCCCTTCTCGCGCAGCAAGCGCGGCATCAGCAGGTGCGCGGCGAGGTAGCGGGGCGAGGACACTCGCCTAGCCGAACACGAACCCCGGGTAGCCGGCTGCAGCCTCCTGCTCGCACCGCTCGCGGTACTTCGGCGCGCCGCCGGCGTAAACCATCGCCGTGCGACCGCGTGCGCGCGCCACGTTCGAATTGATCCCGGTCATCCACGAGTCGTGGTTCATGAAGAGGTAGCGCGAAGCGACCCGGTGCACGTGCTCGGTCCAGGCGTCCTCTGCCTCGACGCTCGGCTCGACGCGCTGCTGTCCCCGCTCGCGCATGCGCACCAGCAGCGCGCTGATCCAGTCGACGTTCTGCTCGACGCAGCGGGTCATGTTGCAGAAGGTCGATGCGTTATGCGGCCCGACGATCGTGAAAAGGTTGGGAAAACCTGCGCCCTGAAGCCCCAGATACGTGCGCGGCCCCTCTGCCCACTTGTCCTTCAGCAGGCGGTTGCCGACGCCGCGGAACTCGATCCGGTCGAACGCGCCGGTGATCGCATCGAAGCCGGTTGCGTAGACGATCATGTCGAACGCGCGCTCGGTGTCGCTGGTGCGGATTCCGGCGGGCGTGATGCGCTCGATCGGGGTCGCATGCAGGTCGACCAGGTCGACGTTCGGCTGGTTGAACACCTCGTAGTAGCCGCTCTCGAGCGGCACGCGCCGCGTGCCGAAGCCGTGGTTGGTCGGAATCAGCAGGTCCGCGCGCGCCGGGTCCTTGATCCGCTCGCGGATCTTGCGCCGCATGAACGCGGTGATGGTGGCGTTGGCGTCGCGATCGATCAGGATGTCGCGGAAGTTCCCCATCCAGATGCCGAAGCCGGGCTCGGCGTAGAGCTTCTCGAACAGCTCCTCGCGCTCCGCCTCGCTCACTTCGAGCGCGTTGCGCGGATCGGCATCGTGGATGAAGCATCCGTAGGAATCGCGGCAGCGCGCGAAGATCTCCGGATACGTCGCCTTGATGCGGGCTTGCGTCTGCGGGTCGATCCGGCTGTTGCGCAGCGGCGCGCACCAGTTCGGCGAGCGCTGGAACACCGTCATGTGCCCGACCGTTTTCGCGATTTCGGTGATTGCCTGCACCGCGGTCGCGCCGGTGCCGATCACGGCGACGCGCTTTCCTTCGAACGTCACCGGGTGGTGCGGCCAGAGGCCGGTGTGGTAGGCCTCGCCGCGATAGTCGGCGACGCCTTCGATGTCCGGCATCGTCGGCGCCGAGAGCGGACCGATCGCCGTGATCAGGAATCGCGCGCGCTCGATGCGACCGCCGGTGGTTTCGATCTCCCAGCGATTGTCGCCCCGCTGCCAGGTGGCACGCGCGATGCGCGCGCCGAACGTGATGTCGCGCCGCAGGTCGAACCGGTCGGCGACGTGCCTGCAATAGCGCAGCGTCTCGGGCTGCGGCGAGAAGTGCTCGGCCCAGTCCCACTCGTCGAGCAGCTCCTTCGAGAACGAATAGCCGTAGGTCCAGGATTCCGAATCGAAGCGCGCGCCGGGATAGCGGTTCCAGTACCAGGTGCCGCCGACGTCTTCGCCCGCTTCGAACACGCGCACGGAGAAGCCGAGCTGGCGCAGCCGGTACAGCTGGTACATGCCGGAGATGCCGGCGCCGAGGATGATCGCGTCGACCATGGGCCTCGAATTCTAATAGAGTGTCGCAATGTTTCATCCGCTGCATCACGCGCGACGGACGCCGGAGAAACCCGCCTATGTGATGGCCGGCTCGGGCGAGACGGTCACCTATCGGCAGCTGGAGGACCGATCGAACCAGGGGGCGCACCTTTTTCGCCGGCTCGGCTTGAAGCGCGGCGACTCGATCGCGCTCATGCTCGACAACAACGCGCGGTTCTTCGAGATTTGCTTCGCCGCGCAGCGCGCGGGCCTTTTCTACACCGCGATGAGCACGCGGCTTGCGCCACAGGAAGCCGAGTACATCGCGGAGGACTGCGGCGCCAAGGCGCTGCTGGTATCGGCGAGCCTCGCGGAGCAGGCAGCTGCGCTCGCCAGCCGCAATCCGCGCATCGCGACGCGCTTCTCGGTGGGAGGCGATCTGCCCGGGCATCGTCGTTGGGAGACAGAGGCGGCGGCCGAGCCCACCACGCGCATCGCGGATGAAAGCGCGGGTCGCGACGTGCTGTATTCAAGCGGCACGACCGGGCGTCCGAAAGGCGTGATGTGGCGGCAGGACGACCTCTATCTCGCCTCCAACACCTCACAGGATCCTCCGGACGCGGATCCCGCGCATGTGCGCGCGCGGGTGCGCGCAGCGACGAAGACGCCTGT
>DASUMM010000096.1:0-4683 GCA_036277655.1 Burkholderiales bacterium
GAAGCCGAGGCGCTGTCCGGTCGCCGGCATGCCATAACGCTCGGCATCGATGGTTCGCACGATCTCGTCGGCTCGGAGAGCGAGATCGCAAGCGCCTTTCTCAACCTGGTGACCAACGCCGTTCGCTACACGCCGAAGGGAGGCCAAGTGCGCCTGCACTGGTCCGCCAGCAGCGAGGGCGGCGAATTCTCGGTAGAAGACACCGGCATCGGCATCGAGCCTGAGCACATTCCGCGGCTCACCGAGCGCTTCTATCGCATAGATCGCAGCCGCTCGCGGGAGACTGGCGGCACCGGGCTGGGGCTTTCGATCGTGAAGCATGTCGCGGCTCGCCACCAGGCGGTGATCGACGTGCTGAGCGAGCCGGGAAGGGGCAGCCGGTTCAGCGTCCGCTTCCCCTCCGCGCGGCTGATCGCCGCCGGACAGAAGATCGCCGGCTAGCGTTCGATTTCTGGGTTGGGCGGCGCGTGCTACATTCGCCGCCCGTGAAGAGCGGCGCAAAACCCGAGCTGCAACGCATCATTGATGCGACGCGCGTATCGCTCGAAGGCGTCGCCGCGGCCGCGCGGCACGAGCGGGCGTTTCGTCTCGAGCTCGCTGCGCTGGCGGTCGCCGCGCCGCTCGGGTGGTGGCTCGGAGACAACGGTGTTGAGCGCGCGTTGCTGATCGCGAGCGTGTTGCTGGTGCTGATCGTCGAGCTCATCAATTCCGCGATCGAAGCGACGGTCGATCGGATCTCGCTCGAGCGTCACGATCTCGCCAAGCGCGCAAAGGACCTCGGCAGCGCCGCCGTCATGTTTTCGATCGTAACCGCGGCGCTCGTCTGGCTGCTCACCCTCTTCGGCTGACCTGCCGCCGGATGGATTGACACCGCCGCCGCGCGCGGATCATGATCGCCCGCATGCGACGCATCATCGTGGGGATTTCGGGGGCTTCCGGAGCGATCTACGGCATTCGCGCGCTGGAGGTGCTGCGCACCGACCCGGGCATCGAGACGCACCTGGTGCTCTCGCCCTCGGCCAAGCGCACGATCCTGGAGGAGACGCGCTACTCGATCGCCGAAGTGCAGGCGCTCGCGGGCGTCGTGCACGAGCACCGCGACATCGGCGCCTCGATCGCAAGCGGATCGTTCGAGACGGCCGGGATGGTGGTTGCGCCGTGCTCGGTGAAGACGCTTTCGGCAATCGCGCACTGCTACAGCGAGAACCTGCTTACGCGCGCAGCCGATGTGTGCCTGAAAGAACGTCGTCCCTTGATCCTGATGGTGCGAGAGACGCCGCTCCATCTCGGCCACATCGAGTTGATGGAGCGCGCCATCCGCTACGGCGCGATCGTGCTGCCGCCGGTGCCCGGGTTCTACAGCCGGCCGGCGAGTGTCGAGGACATCGTCAACCAGAGCGTCGGCAAGGCGCTCGACTTGCTGCAAGTGCCTCACGCGCTTTTCGCGCGCTGGGGAGAGCCCGGCCTGCAGTCGGCCTAGAACGTACCGGGATACGCTCCGCCGTCGATCAGCACGTTCTGCGCGGTGAAGTAGGAGGCCTGCGCGCTGCACAGGTACGCGCAGCACTGGCCGAACTCTTCCGCGGTGCCGAAACGGCCGGCCGGAATCGTCTTCTCCAGCGCCTGCTTCACTTCCTCCACGGTTTTTCCTTGCTGCTTGGCGTTGTGCTCGGTGTTCGAGCGCAGCCGGTCGGTCCAGAAGCGCCCGGGCAGCAGGTTGTTGATGGTCACGTTATGGGCTGCAGTCCGCCGCGCGACGCCGGCGACGAAGCCGGTGAGCCCGCTGCGCGCACCGTTGGAGAGCCCGAGCTCGGCGATCGGCGCCTTCACCGCGCTCGAGGTGATATTGACGATGCGTCCGAACCGGCGCTCGATCATGCCGTCGACCGTCGACTTGATCAGCTCGATCGGCGTCAGCATGTTGGCGTCGATCGCTTTCAGCCAGTCTTCACGCGACCATTGCCGGAAATCTCCGGGCGGCGGGCCGCCTGCATTGTTCACCAGGATGTCGGGCTTCGGGCAGGCGGCAAGCGCCTGCGCGCGCCCTTCCGCGGTGGTGATGTCGCCGGCGACGGTCGTCACCTTCACGCCGGTCTCTTTTCGGATTTCCTCTGCGGTCGCTTCGAGCGCATCGCGCCCGCGCGCCGTGATGACGAGCTGCACGCCTTCGCGCGCGAGCGCGATGGCGCAGCCCTTGCCGAGCCCCTTCGATGCCGCGCAGACGAGCGCGGATTTGCCGCGTATGCCGAGATCCATGTCATCCACTCCTTTTCAATGAGACCAGCAGCACTCCGAGAATGACGAGCGCGCCGCCGGCAAGCTGCGCGGCGGTGAGCGCCCCTTCGAGCAGCACGAAATCGGCGAGCACGGTGGTCACCGGGCCGAGCGCACCGATCAGCGCGAAATGGTTGGCGCCGATGCGCTTCAGCGCTTCGGCGACGAGCAGCACCGGCACCACGGTGCAGGCCACCGCAAGCAGGATTACGTACCACCAGATTTCCGACGGCAGCTCGAGCGCCGCGGTCGATTCCAGCAGCGCGAACTGCACGACCGCGGGAATCGTCGAGACGATCATCGTGTAGGCGGTGAAGCGCAGCGATCCGACGCGGCGCACGAGCTGGCTGCCTGCGACGAGGTACACCGCATAGCAGGTGGCGGACGAAAACACGAGCAGCGCGCCGAAAAGGAACATCTGTGTCTGCGGCGCAGCCTGCACCTGCTGCGACAGAACGAGCGCGATTCCCGCGTAGGTGATCGCGAGCGCGGAGACCTCGCGCGGCGTCGGCTTCCTGGACAGGAAGACCGCCGACAGGATGACGACGATCGTCGGGTAGAGGAACATGATCAGGCGCCCGAGCCCCGCCGAGACATATTGCAGGCCCAGAAAGTCGAGCAGGCTTGCGAGGTAGTAGCCGAGAAACCCGAGCGCTGCGATGCCGAGCCAGTCGCGCCGCGCGATCGGCTCCGCGCCGCGCATCGACCAGGCCATGACGGCGAAAAATGGTAGCGACAGCGTCATGCGAAGGAAAAGCAGCGTGGTTGCGCTGACCGGGTGCGTTGCGTAGCCGAGCTTGATCAATACCGGCCGGAACGCAAACGCGATCGTGCCGGCGAGTGCGAACAGCATCCCCGAGGTCCGGTAGGACGAAGGGCTCAACGACGCTTGCCGAGGATCGAGCCGAGAATGCCGCGCACGATCTCGCGGCCGACTTGCGAGCCCATCGTGCGCACGACGCTTTTGGCCATCGTCTGCACCAGGCCATCGCGCTGCCCGCCGCGCGGGCCGGTGCGGCCAAAGAGCACGTCGGAGATTGCGCCGCCAGCGCCGCCGCCCTGCTGGGCGGGTCCGCCGGGTTGGGGGGCGCCGGCCGTGGGCGCAGCGTCCGGCATTCTTTCGGCCGCGCGGCTTTTCAAGCGCTCGTAGGCCGATTCGCGATCCACCGCCTTCTCATAGTGCCCGGCGATCGGCGAACCGGCGATCACCTCTTTCCGCTCGGTGTCGGTAAGCGGACCGAGGCGGCTTGCCGGCGGCACGATGAACGCGCGCTCGACGATGGTCGGCCGGCCTTTCTCGTCGAGGAACGAAACGAGCGCTTCGCCGACCGACAGCTCGGTGATCACCTGCTCGGTCTTGAGCTTTGGATTGGGCCGCAGCGTGTCGGCGGCTGCCTTCACCGCCTTCTGGTCCTTCGGCGTGAATGCGCGCAACGCGTGCTGCACGCGATTTCCCAGCTGCCCGAGCACCGACTCGGGAATGTCGAGCGGATTCTGGGTGACGAAGTAGACGCCGACGCCCTTGGAGCGGATCAGCCGTACCACTTGCTCGATCTTTTCCAGCAGCGCCTTGGGCGCTTCGTCGAACAACAGGTGCGCTTCGTCGAAGAAGAAGACGAGCTTCGGTTTCTCCGGGTCGCCGACCTCGGGCAGCTGCTCGAAGAGCTCCGCGAGCATCCAGAGCAGGAACGTCGAATAAAGCCTCGGCGATGCGAGCAGCTTGTCGGCGGCGAGGATGTTCACCACGCCCTTGCCATTGCTCGTCTGCATCAGGTCGGCGATGTCGAGCATCGGCTCGCCGAAGAAGCGGTCGCCGCCCTGCGATTCGAGCGTCAGCAGGCCGCGCTGGATCGCGCCGATCGAGGCTGCGGAGACGTTGCCGTATGCGGTCGTGAACTGCGAGGCGTTCTCGCCCACGAATTGCAGCATCGCGCGCAGGTCTTTGCCATCGAGCAGCGCGAGGCCCTGGTCGTCGGCGATCTTGAAGACGAGGTTGAGGACGCCCTCCTGCGTGTCGTTCAGCGCGAAGAGGCGCGAAAGGAGAAGCGGCCCCATGTCCGAGATGGTTGCGCGCACCGGATGGCCGTTTGCGCCAAAGACGTCCCAGAAGACGACCGGGCAGGGCTCGTACTTCATGTCGAGCTTGAGGCTCTTCGCGCGCTCCTCGACTTTCGGGTGCCCGCCGCCCGGTCTTGCGAGGCCGCCCAGGTCGCCTTTCACGTCGGCCATGAACACCGGCACGCCGATCGAGGCTGCGGAGACGTTGCCGTATTCGGTCGTGAACTGTGAGGCGTTCTCGCCCACGAATTGCAGCATCGCCCGCAGGTCTTTGGCATCGAGCAGCGCGAGGCCCTGGTCGTCGGCGATCTTGAAGACGAGGTTGAGCACGCCCTCCTGCGTCTCGTTCAG
>DASUMM010000097.1:0-20107 GCA_036277655.1 Burkholderiales bacterium
GGTCAGGTCCTGCGTCACGCCGGCAACCAGCGACACCTTGCCTTCGTTCACTGAGCCGAGCACGATCGCGGCGCTCTTCAAACGATCCTTCAGGCGATCCATCGTCTCGCGCAGGATCTTGGCGTCGGCGCCATCGAGGGAAAGCGCGAGCACCTTGGTGCCCTTCACATCGATCGCCTGCTCCGAGAGATCGCGCGCAGGGCCGAGCGCGACCTTCGACTTCAGGCGCGCCACTTCCTTTTCCAGCGCTTTCTTTTCGTCCATCAGCGCGCCGACCGCCTTGTCGAGCGCCCCGGGCTGCGCACGAACGCGCCGCGCGACCTCGTGCAGCTCGCGCAGCTGGGCCTCGATGAGCGCCAGCGCGCCGGTGCCCGTCGTCGCTTCGATGCGGCGGATACCGGCCGCGACGCCCCCCTCGGAATAGATCTTGAAGAGGCCAATGTCGCCGGTGCGCTCGACGTGTGTGCCGCCGCAGAATTCGCGCGAAGTGCCGATGTCGAGCACGCGCACCTCGTCGCCGTACTTTTCGCCGAACAGCATCGCGGCGCCGGACTTCTTCGCTTCCTCGATCGGCAGGATGCGCGCCCGGGTCGGCGTGTTCTCGAGAATCTCGGCATTGACCCGGCGCTCCACGTCGCGAATCTGTTCCTCGCTCACCGCCTTGTCGTGCGAGAAATCGAAGCGCGTTTTCTGCTCGTCGACGAGCGAGCCTTTCTGCTGCACGTGCGGGCCGAGCACCTCGCGCAGCGCCTTGTGCATCAGGTGCGTCACCGAGTGATTGCGCATCGTACGGCGCCGCAGCTCCGCGTCCACGGACGCCTCGATTCGGTCACCGATCTTGACGCTGCCGGACTTGACGACGCCTTCGTGGCCGAACACCTCCGGCCGGATCTTCTGGGTGTCCTCGACGGTGAAAGTGCCGGAAGAGCCGACCAGCTCGCCGCGGTCGCCCACCTGGCCGCCGGACTCCGCGTAGAACGGCGTCTGGTCGAGGACAATGACCCCGCGGTCCCCCGCTTTCAGGGAAGCGACCGCGGTGCCTTCCCGGTAAAGCGCGACCACGCTGGCTTGCGCTTTCAGCGTCTCGTAGCCGCGAAATTCCGTCTTCGCTCCGCTGTACTCGTACCCGCCGGCCGCCGAGAACCTGGACGCCGCGCGCGCCTTGCTCCTTTGTTCCTGCATCGCGGCGTCGTAGGCTGCCACGTCGACCGGAATGCCTTTGTGCCGGCAAAGGTCCTGCGTCAGGTCGAACGGAAAACCGTAGGTGTCGTAGAGCGTGAAGGCGGTGCGACCGTCGAAGGGAATCGCGGACTCCTTCAGGTACAGCACCTTCACCTTGTCGTAGCCGATACCGCGGCTCACCTTGTCGAGCAGTTCTTCGGGCGTCTTTTCCGAGTCGCCATGAAAGACGAGGTACATCCGCGCGGGCCTGCCGGATTGGCGCGAATAGTCGTCCACTGCGGCGAGCGAGCCGCGAACCTGAGCATCGATGTTGCCGGTCGCGCTGCGGACCTCGACCAGGACATCTTCGTCCGGCCGGTGGAAGACGCCGTCGAACCACTTCTCGTGCCTGGTTTCCTCAAAGGAATGGAAATCGTGAACGAAACGATCCCGGATGTAGCTGATGCCGCGCGCTTCGGTCTTCGCGCCCAGCTCGAACAGCTTCATGCCGTTTTCGAGCGTCTCGGCGAACCGCTCTTCTTCCGATTTCAGGATCGCCGCAACGCGCTCCTTCGCCTGGCGCAGCTCGGGGTAAGCGTCTCCCATCGAGCGATCGAGGTCTGCCACGAGGCGATGAAAGAACGGCTGCTTCTGCCCGAGCTGATAGCCGTGGCGGATCGCCCGCCGGATGATGCGGCGCAGGACGTAGCCGCGCCCCTCGTTGCCCGGGATCACGCCGTCGACGACGAGGAAACTGCACGCACGAATGTGATCGGCGATCACGTTGAGCGAAGGGTTCCTGAGATCCTTGCTGCCGGTTTCGCGCGCCGCCGCGCGAATCAGGTCCTGGAACAGGTCGATCTCGTAATTCGAGTGCACGCCCTGCAACACGGCCGCGATCCGCTCCAGACCCATGCCGGTATCCACGGAAGGCTTGGGCAACGGATGCAGCACACCCGCCTCGTCGCGATTGAACTGCATGAAGACGAGGTTCCAGATCTCGATGTAGCGGTCGCCCTCGGCGTCTGCGCTCCCCGGCGGTCCGCCGGCGATCCCTTCGCCATGATCGAAGAAGATTTCGCTGCAAGGCCCGCACGGGCCGGTATCCGCCATCTGCCAGAAGTTGTCCGACTGGTACTTCTGCCCCGGCTTGTCGCCGATACGGACGCAGCGTTCGGCCGGCACGCCGATCATCTTCGTCCACAGCTCGTAGGCTTCGTCGTCGGTTTCGTACACCGTGGTCCACAGCCGCTCGGGCGGCAGGCGGTAGACCTTCGTCAGCAATTCCCAGGCAAAGCGGATCGCGTCCTTCTTGAAATAGTCGCCGAACGAGAAATTGCCGAGCATTTCGAAGAACGTGTGGTGGCGCGCCGTGTAGCCGACGTTCTCCAGATCGTTGTGCTTGCCGCCGGCGCGCACGCAGCGCTGCGAGGTGGTCGCGCGCAGGTACGGCCGCTTTTCCCTGCCGAGAAACGTGTCCTTGAACTGCACCATGCCCGAGTTCACGAACAGCAGCGTCGGATCGTTTGCCGGCACGAGCGAGCTCGAAGGCACGATCGCGTGGCCCTGCGAGCGGAAATACTCGAGAAAGCTCGAGCGGATTTCGCTTGATTTCACTGGCTTATTTTAGCAGCGGGTCCCGGAGCGCCGGCCGGTCGCCCCGGGTCGCTGCCAACCTGACTACGCCGTGAGCCGCCCGTACTTCACGAGCCGCGCGCGGATGCCGGTCTGCGTGCGCTCGTGTGCGGCGGCGAGTTCCTGCAGGCCGTGGCCCGAGTCGAACGACGCGAGCAGCTTGCGGTCTTCGTCCTCGGTCCACGGCTGCCCGGCTTTCGCCGGCAGGTCTTCGCGCCGGCGCGAGAAACGCTCGGAGCGCTCCAGCGCATCTGCCGCCACGAACAGCGCTCGCACGACGTCGGCGCGCTGGTACGCGCTGTCTGCCGGGAACGTATCGCCGGATGCGGGATCGATGCCGTTCGCGAGCGAACGCACCAGGCCCAATGCTTCGGATTGATTCATCGCTTTCACCTCCCTTCCGCCGCTCGAAGGCACGGCTATGGAGATGAACGTTTATTCAGTGTCGGTGGATGACGCTGCCAGCGCTGCGCGGATGACTTCTTCGGAGAAGCCGCGCGCATAAAGGAACCGCATGCGCTGCGCGCGCTCGCGCGGCGAGGCCGCTGCGTTTTTGTACTTGCGCGCCAGAATCGAACTGGCGCGCTCGATTTCGTTTTTTCTCAGATCCGCCGTGAAGCGCGCTGCGATCTCCGGCGCGATACCCTTCGCGACCAGTTCGCGGCGGACCCTGAGGGCGCCAAACTTTCGCGACAGCTGATGCGCGCGCGCCTCGGCATAACGCTCCTCCGAGATCAGGCCGCGAGCTTCCAGGCTTTGCAGCAGCGCTTGGAGCGCCGGATTCGTGCCGGCATCCGACGCGAGCTTGCGCGCCAGCTCGGCGCGCGTGTGCTCGCGCCGCGCCAGCAGCCGCAATGCCCGCCGTTGCAGCTCGGCGCTCAACCGCGCTTGCGAGTGGGAAGTTTCTCCACCTTGCCGTCATCGACGGCGGGCGCCTCGATCGGCTGCGGCGCCGCGATGCCGGCCTTGGCGCGGATCTTCGCCTCGATCTCGCGCGCGAGCGCTGCGTTCTCTATGAGGAACTCGCGCGAATTGTCCTTGCCCTGGCCGAGGCGATCATCGCCGTAGATGTACCAGGCGCCGGATTTTTCCAGCACGCCGTGCAGCACGCCGAGCTCGAGAATCTCGCCCTCGCGCGAGATGCCGCTACCGTACAGGATGTCGAAGTCGGCCGCGCGAAACGGCGGCGCCACCTTGTTCTTGACGATCTTGACCCGCGTCTCGGAGCCGATCACTTCATCGCCCTTCTTGATCGAGCCGATGCGGCGGATGTCCATGCGCACCGAGGCGTAGAACTTGAGCGCGTTGCCGCCGGTGGTCGTTTCGGGGTTGCCGAACATGACGCCGATCTTCATCCGGATCTGGTTGATGAAGATGACGAGCGTGTTGGTGCGCTTGATGTTGGCGGTGAGCTTGCGCAGCGCCTGGCTCATGAGTCGTGCCTGCAGGCCCATCTGCGGCTCGCCCATCTCGCCCTCGATCTCGGCCTTGGGGGTGAGCGCCGCAACCGAATCGATCACGATGACGTCGACTGCGCCCGAGCGGACCAGCATGTCGGCGATCTCGAGCGCCTGCTCGCCGGTATCGGGCTGCGAGATCAGCAGGTCCTCGGTCTTGACGCCGAGCTTCGCCGCATAGCCGACGTCGAGCGCGTTCTCCGCGTCGATGAAGGCGGCCTGCCCGCCCACCTTTTGCACTTCGGCGATCACCTGCAGCGTCAGCGTGGTCTTGCCCGAGGATTCCGGGCCGTAGATTTCGACCACCCGGCCGCGCGGCAGCCCGCCGACGCCGAGCGAAAGATCGAGCCCGAGCGAGCCGGTGGATACGACCTCGATGTCCTTGATCGCCTCGGCGTCCATGCGCATGATGGAGCCCTTGCCGAACTGCTTTTCGATCTGCGAGAGCGCGGCGGCGAGTGCCTTGGCCCGGTTATCTTCCATGCTGTACCTCTTCTTTTGGTGTTGTCGGCATCTACGGCAGGGGCGCTGCCCCCGGGCCGACACCGGATACTGTACAAACGTCCATGCATTGTAGCCGTTGACCGTCGGCTGTCAACGCATCGCGGGTGGTACATTTCTGCGTTCCGCAATCCGGACAAAATTCTTGGAGACGAGCATGGCAAAGGTGGCGTTTTTGGGCTTGGGGGTGATGGGCTACCCGATGGCAGGGCACCTGCTGAAGAAAGGCGGTCACCAGGTCACGGTCTACAACCGCAGCGGCGCCAAGGCGGCGCAGTGGGTGAAGGAATATGGCGGTGCGTCGGCGCCGACGCCGCGGGAAGCCGCATCCGGTTGCGATCTTGTCATGATGTGCGTGGGCAACGACGACGACGTCCGCGCGGTTGCGCTGGGGGAAAGCGGCGCGCTGGCCGGCATGCAGAAGGGTGCGGTGCTGGTCGATCACACCACCGCTTCCGCTGTCGTCGCCCGTGAGCTTCATGCGTTGTGCAAGGGCAAGGGGCTCGGCTTCGTCGATGCCCCGGTTTCGGGCGGGCAGGCCGGCGCCGTGAACGGCCAGCTCGGCATCATGTGCGGCGGCGAGCCGGGCGACTTCGAGCGCGCCAAGCCGGTGCTCGACGTCTACGCCAAGATGTGCGCGCTCATCGGCGGGCCGGGCGCGGGACAGCTCACGAAGATGGTGAACCAGGTGGTCATCGTCGGCATGCTGCAGGGGCTCTCCGAAGGCCTCAATTTCGGCAAGCGCGCCGGACTCGACATGGAGAAGGTGCTCTCGGTGATCTCCAAGGGCGCGGCGCAGTCCTGGCAGCTGGAGAACCGCTGGAAGACGATGGTGGAAGGGAAATTCGAAGGCTTCGGCTTTGCGGTCGACTGGATGCGCAAGGACTTGAACATCGCGCTCGCCGAAGCGAAGAAAAACGGCTCGGCGCTGCCGTTGACTGCGATCATCGAGCAGTTCTACGGCATGCTCCACGAGCGCGGCGCCGGCCGCTGGGACAACACTGCGCTGATCGATCTTCTCGCGAAGCGTTAGCGCCGCGTGGCCACGCGCGGCTGGGCCGGCCTGTGGGATTCGAGCTTCGGCCGGCTGCGCCTGATCGAGGAAGGCCGCACCGTGCGCGGGTTCTACGAGTGCGGCGGCCCCTCGACTCTCGAGGGAGAGTCGGCAGCGGATCACCTCGAGTTCCGCTATCGCGAGCCCGGGGTGGAGGGCGAAGGCCGGTTCGCGCTCGCGCAAGACGGCGAATCGTTCAACGGCTTCTGGCGCGCGCGCGGGGAGGCTGACTGGTCGAAATGGAACGGCGCGCGTGGGCAGGCGCAGCCGGGCGTTACGTGGCTCGTCGTGCTGGAAGCGCACTGGCAGCGAACGCTCGCCGAAACCGAATATGCGTTCGGCCACATGCTGCGCGAGTACTTCGCGCGCTCGGCCGGCGTGCGCGTGCGCCAGCGTTTTTTCCATGACGCCGAGAGCCTCGAGCGCTGGTGCCGCGACCTGCTGCTTCTGGCCGAGCCGATCGTGCTCGTCATCGCGAGCCACGGCGCAGCCACGGGCTTGAGCGTGCACGGCGAGGTGATCGACTCGCAACGCATCCTGGCGGCGTTGCAGCACGCCAACGGCCTGCGGCTGCTGCATTTTTCCTCGTGTCTCGTCGGCTTGAACGCGCAGGCGATGAACCCGCGCCACTTTGCGGTTTCCGGGTACACCACGAGCGTCGACTGGGGCGCGAGCGCGCTGCTCGAATTCACTTACCTCGACCTGATCCTCAACCGCGGGATGGGGCCAGCCGAAGCGGCGGCGAAGCTGCCGAGTGTCGTTCCCTATGCGGGCGAGCAGGCGCCGCCCGGCTCGCCCTACCCGGCCGCCGGCTTCCGCTTCCTTGCTGCGCCCTGAACCTCAGGGGCAAGACTTACTGCGGCCGTTCGACCAGGCTGCGGATCTGGAAGCGGCCGTCGTCGCGGAACAGGAACGTCTCGAGGAAGTTGACCGCGCTCGTGCCGCGCAGCACCTCCCGGGACGGCGCCTCGAAAGGCGCTGCCAGACGCACGCTCTCGAGCGCTCGCTGCTCGAGCGCGCGAAAGCCGTTCGAGCGGCGCACCGAAACCTGCTGCGGCACGCCATGGCGATCGATGCTGATGTCGAGCACGACCACCGACTTCAGCATTTCGGGAAGCGGATCGGAGAACGTCTCGCCGCTCGCGCTCGCGATGCGATGCGCGACCAGCATCTTGTATTCAGCGACGGTGCGCGCAGCCATCGGTACCGACGCTGATGGCGCTGGCAGTCTGGTCACAGGACCGGGCGGAACGACTTCCGGTTGCGACGGCGGGGTTGGCGGCCGCTTCTGGGCACATGCGGCCACCCCCAGCGCGAGAATCGCCGCGACCAGCAGGACGATGCGTGACATTCGAGACACTCCTTCCATATCGGGCGCATGCCGGATTCAAGCGCGCTCCCTTGCAATCCCCTGCAATTTCCAGATGGCAATCGGACCAAGCAGCGCTCCTAGCCCGAGCGTGGACCACGCGATGCCCCAGGCGAACGCATCGGTGCTTGTTTTTCCTCCGCCCGCAGCGTCCAGCGCCCAACCGAAACATACGGGACTGATGACGCCGGCGCCGAAGCCGATGACCGAGCGCACAGCATACGCCACGCCCACGTGATGCGGCGGGACGCTTTCTGCGAGCACCGCTGAATGCGTCGATGAATCCGCGATCGCGGCGAGATTGTGAACGCATGCGAGCGCGACGAGCAGCGCGATCGGGGCCGCGATCAGCCAGCCGATGGAGAAGGAAAGCGCGAGGCTCAGGCACGACCAGAACAGGATCGACTGCGTGCGCCCCCAGCGGTCGCCCATCGTGCCGCCGGCGATCGAGCCGGCGATGTTGGCGACGTAGGTAAGCGCGGCGAACGAAAGCGCGAGGGCTGCCGCCTGCGCGGTGGTGGAGCCGGAAGCGACGAGCGCCGCAGTCAGGAACGCCGGAAGCCACGCCCACAGCCCGAGCAGCTCCCAGTTGTGAAACGAGTATCCCCATATGGAAAGCATTCCCTTGCGGTTGGCGAGGACCGCCGGGACCGACGCGAACATCGATTCGCCGGCCGGCCGCGGATGCACGCGGTTTGGCGTGTCGCGCATCGCCAGCAGGCCGATCAGCCACGACGCGAGCGGCATCACGGCGACCACGGCAAGCGCGCCGCGCCAGTCCGTGAAGGGGAGCGCAAGCGCGGCAGCGGCGAGACACAACGCATACCCGGCGCTCGATGCGGCGATCAGAAAACCCATTGCGCGCGCACGCCGCTCGCGTTCTACATGATCGGCGACGAGCGCAAGGAGCGGCGTGTACGAGCCGCCCTGCGAGAGTCCGGTGAGGAAATGCAGCCAGTACGCGGACCAGAAGCCGTCGGCGAACGCGACGAAGAGGAAGGGGCTCGCCCATGCCGCCACTGCCGTCGAAAGCCAGGCCTTTTTCGCCCCGTAGTGATCCGAAAGGAAGCCGACGAGGAAGAGCGACACCAGGTAGCCGAGATGAAACGACGACTGGATCAGCCCGGCTTCGCGTCCGGAAAGCCCCCACGCGGCCTGCGTCAGCGGCAGCACTGCGGAATAGGCGACGAACCAGGTGGCGGCAAGCGCGCGGCTCGCGCAGAGCGCAGCGAGCCAGCCGCCGGAGCCTGCGCTCCGGCTCACGCCGCGACGCGCGCGTTACTCAGGCGTACCGGGATGCGGCGCGGGCCGAACGGCTTGCCGAACTTCTGGTAGCGGCCGGGCACGGTGGCGCCGCAATGCTTGCAGCTGCCGTCGTCCTTCAGGTGGTACTGGCGAATCGAATACCAGTCGCGCACGATCACCGCTTGCTCGCACGACGGACAGTGCGTGGTCCCTCCCTCTTCGTCGTGCACGTTCCCGGTGTAGACATAACGGAGGCCGGCGAGTTGCGCAATCTCGCGCGCGCGCGTGAGCGTTGCGGCCGGAGTTGCCGGCACGTCGGTCATCTTCCAGTCCGGATGGAACGCCGTGAAGTGCAGCGGCACATCGGCGCCGAGGTTCTGCCGGATCCAGCGCGACTGCGCCTGGAGCTCGGCGTCCGAATCGTTCTTGCCGGGAATGAGCAGCGTGGTGATCTCGGTCCAGACGTCCGTTTCTTTTACGAGATAGACGAGCGTCTCCAGAACCGAGGACAGCTTGCCACCGCAGATGCGGAAGTAGAAATCGTCCGTGAACGCCTTCAGGTCGACGTTCGCCGCGTCCATCTTCGCGTAGAACTCGCGCCGCGGCTCGGCATGCATGTAGCCGGCAGTGACGGCGACGGTCTTCACGCCTTTCGCATGACATGCATCCGCGATATCCATCGCGTACTCGGCGAAGATCACCGGATCGTTGTACGTGAACGCCACCGATTTGCAGCCCAGATCGAGCGCGGCCTGGGCGATTCGCTCGGGGTCGGCCGCGTCCATGAGGCGATCCATCTCGCGTGACTTCGAGATGTCCCAGTTCTGGCAAAACTTGCAGGCAAGGTTGCAGCCGGCGGTGCCGAACGAAAGAATCGACGTGCCGGGATAGAAATGGTTGAGCGGCTTCTTCTCCACCGGGTCGACGCAGAAGCCCGAGGAGCGGCCATAGGTGGTGAGCACCATGCGGCCGTTTTCCATCCTGCGCACGAAACACAGCCCGCGCTGCCCTTCGTGCAGCTTGCAGTCGCGCGGGCAGAGGTCGCACTGGATGCGGCCGTCGCCGAGCGCGTGCCACCAGCGTCCCGGATGGCTCGTCTCGGCAATCAATGCAGGCGCTCCTCTTTCCATTTGGCGACGCGATAGCGGCGCACCTTGCAGCGGCGCAGCGGAATTTCCGGCGTGATGCCGGCCTTGTGCTTCAGCTCGAGCAGAAACCGCTCCCGGTCCGGCAGGCTCTCCCAAACCTGCGGCAGGAAAGTCGCCCGCTTGCCTTCGTGCTCCAGGATCAGGCCGTCCAAGCCCGGCTCGATGCTCGCCAGCAGATCGGCTTCTTCGGCGAAGCGGATCGTTTTCGGCGCCGAGAGCATCGACAACTCGACCGTGCACCGCGGCCACTCTTCGGCGGAGAGCTTCGGAAAGCGCGGATCGGCAAACGCTGCAGCCACCGCGTTCGCCGCCGCATCTTCGCCGAGCGGGCGCACGGCCTGCAGGCTTCCGATGCAACCGCGCAGATGGCCCTCCTTCATCAAGGTGACGAAGGTTGCGCCGGCCTGGCGCAGCCACGCGTCGCCGGCAGGGGCGGCCGCATGGGCCATCCCGAGCTGCTGCGCAATCGCCGCGCGCGCGATGGCGATCAGCGTCGCACCGGCTTGCGCCGGCGAAATCATGCGCTCCGGCTCCTCTGCGGCAAAAGCCGAATAGCCAACGACGCGCTCTTTCCCGCCAGCGGTGTCGCCAGAATTGTTCGCCGCGAGCTGCCGGATCGAAAGGCCACGCGCGCCGGCCACCTGCAGAAAACCGTTCAACGGCGTCGCACCGCAAGCCTCTTCGTGGGCGAGGTCCGTGGCACAGGACGCGATGCGCGCGAGCGTCTGCGCATCGGTGCGCCGCGCTTCCTCGTACGAGTGGTAGTGCGAGAGATCGGTCGAGAGGACGATCAGCGTTTCGCTCGCACCCCACAAGCGCTCGATCACCTGCGCGACCTCGTCGACGCTCGCGTTGCCGACGGCAAGCGGTACCAGCGCGAAGTCGCCCAGCACGTTCTGCAGGAACGGAAGCTGCACTTCGAGAGAATGTTCCATCGCGTGTGCGGGGTCGCTGCGCACGACCTGGCGCAACCCGGCGAGCAATTCGACTGCATCCCGGTCGATGCGGATCCGTCCGAGCGGCGTATCGAACGCGTCGGCACCCGGCAGCGCAAGCCCGCGCACCGGCACCCGGTGCACCGGGCCGAGCAGCACGACTCGCTTCACGATGCCGCGCGCCGGCGCGAGCGTGTCGTAGGCTGCCGCGGCCACCGGCCCGGAATAAATGTAGCCGGCGTGCGGAACGACCAGCGCTTTCGGATGGCCCAGGCACGGCTCCGGCGGCACCACTGCATCGAGCAGGTCCTCGATTTCCGCGCGTAACTGGCGCGGATCTCGCGGGTAGAAAGTGCCCGCCACGGCAGCGGGACGGATGCGCTCCATGCCCTTATGTAAGGCCGCCCTCAGGCCGAGTCAAGCATCTCCAGCACGCCTTCGAGAGCACGCACCACCGACTGCCGCCGCACCGCTTCGCGGTCGCCGGAGAAACGCTGGTGCTCGCTTTTCACGCCAGTCGCGGTCGCCCATGCGAAGCACACCAAACCGACCGGCTTCTCGGCCGAACCGCCGGCCGGCCCCGCGACGCCGGTGACGGCGAGCGCGATCGTGCCGTGGCTGCGCTCGAGCGCACCGCGCGCAAGCTCACGTGCAGTTTCCTCGCTGACCGCGCCGTGGGAGCTCAGCGTCTGGCTAGAGACACCGAGCAGCTCCTCCTTTGCCGCGTTCGAGTACACGACGAAGCCGCGCTCGAACCACTCGGACGAGCCGGCGATTGCGGTGACGGCCTGCGCCACCCAGCCGCCAGTGCACGACTCGGCGGTGACGAGCACCGCGCGCTTCGCGCGCAGCCGCTCGCCGAGCGCTTGTGCGAGCGCAGACCGCTCGGCGCTCATGCGAGAAAGCGCTGTGCCGCCGCGAGTGCGACGAGCGCGAAGCCAGCGGCAGCGAGGTCATCGACCATCACGCCGAAGCCGCCCTTGAACCGCCGCTCGAGACTGCGGATCGGCGGCGGCTTCACCACGTCGAAGGCGCGGAACAGCAAGAACCCGGCGAGCTGCCACAGCGGCTCTTCCGGCATCAGCGCGAGCATGGCGAGAAAGGCGACAACCTCGTCCCAGCACATTGCGCTGTGGTCGGCGATGCCCAAGCTGCGGCCGGTGCGCTCGCACGCCCACACGCCGATGACGAAGAGAAAGGCAGCGATCGCAAGGGTCGCCGCCGGTCCGTAGCCGGGGCGGATCAGCCACCACAAGGGAAAAGCGACCAGCGTGCCGACCGTTCCCGGGGCGATCCGCGAAGCGCCTGCGCCAAACCCGAGCGCGATGAAATGCGCCGGATGGGCGAAGGCGAACTTGAACCCGGGATGCGGTGGAATCATGCTGCGAAATGATCATAGCCTCGCGGCACGGCGATCGGGTGCCCTTCCCGATCGACGATTGCGAGCGCATCGCCGGAACGGATTGTCCCTACCCGCGTGACGGCCACGCCAAGCGGTTTGGCGAAGCCCTCGATCGCTGCCCGGGATGCCGGCGCGGCGGTGAAAACGAGTTCGTAATCATCGCCGCCTGCGAGCACGCAGCGGCGCTCCAGTCCGGGATCTGCCACTTGCGCGAACGCCGGACATTTCGGCAGCTGCTCATAGTGCACGAGTGCGCCGCAATGCGAGCGCTCGAGGATGTGGCCGAGGTCCTGCGCGAATCCGTCCGAGACGTCGATCGCCGCCGTCGCATGACCGAGCAACCGTTCGCCGAGGCCGACGCGCGGCTCGGGCGCGTGCAGCCGTATTGCGGCTTCGGTCAGTTCCGGATGTGCGAGCGCGAGCGCCGCGCCGCCCAATTGCCCGGACACCCAGACGTCGTCGCCCGCTTGCGCACCCGAGCGTCGCAGCGCAGCTCCGGCGCGAACCTCTCCCAGGATGCAGACGCAGAGCGAACGCGGGCCGCGCGTTGTGTCGCCGCCGATGAGTTCCACACCGAAGCGGCTGGCAAGGGCGAAGAATCCTTCGGCGAAATCGCGAATCCACGCTTCCTCGGCATCCGGCAGCGCAAGCGCGAGCGTTGCCCAGCGCGGCGAGGCGCCCATCGCAGCCATGTCGGAAAGATTCACCGCCAGCGCCTTGTGGCCGAGCCTGCGCGCATCGGCGCCCGGAAGAAAATGCCGGCCCTCGACGAGAAGATCGGTCGAGATCGCCAGCTCCATCCCCTCGGCCACCCGCACGAGGGCAGCGTCGTCGCCGACGCCGAGCAGCGCATTCGGCGCCGGACGCTCGAAATACCTGCGGATGATCTCGAATTCGGAGGGTGGCACTACGCCGGCTGGCGGGCGAGCGCGACTTCGCCCGGACGCAGCTCGTCGGCAAGCCTCTCCAGCACCCCGTTCACGAACTTGTAGCCGTCGGTGCCGCCAAACGATTTTCCGAGCTCGATCGCCTCGTTCAGGATCACCTTGAACGGCGTCGCGGGACGCTCGGCGAGCTCGTAGGCGCCGATGCAGAGGATCGCGCGCTCGACCGGCGAGAGCCGCGCAAATTCGCGATCGAGCACCGGGGCAATGCGCTGCTCGAGCTCGGCGGCCCGGCTGGTGACTCCGCGAATCAGGTCTTCCGCGAGCGCGCGGTCGCACCGCTCCCATCCTTCGAGCGATTGCGCTTCTACCAGCGCGTCCGCCCCCGCAACCTGCCATGCGTAGAGCGCCTGCAGCGCGATCTCGCGCGCGCGGCGGCGGCCGTTCTTTCCGGTCATCGTTCGGTCAGCCGGCGCTTCATGCGCGCCATCTCGCAGGCGACGCGCACCGCCTCGGCGCCCTTGTCCTTGCGCGCCTGCGCCTGCGCTTCGTCGTCGGTGGTCAGGATGCCGTTCGCTACCGGAATGCCGAACTCGAGCCCGACATCCATCAGTCCGCGCGCCGACTCGTTCGCCACGATGTCGAAATGGTGCGTCTCGCCGCGGATCACCGCGCCGAGCGCGACCAGTGCATCGAATCGTCCGCTCTGCGCGAGCCACTGCAGCGCGATCGGGATCTCGAGCGCGCCGGGCACCGCGACGTATTCGCATTCGGCGTCCTCGCGCTCGACCTCGGCGCGCGCAGAAGCGAGCAGCAGGTCGCAGATTGCCTCGTTGAAGCGCGAATGCACCAGCGCCAGACGCAGCCGCGCCGGCGGAGAATCGGAGCCGGCGCGGCTCATCGGCCGGGCCGCTCGACGTAGCCGGCGATCTCGAGCCCGAAGCCGGCCATGCTCGGCATCTTGCGGGGTGCAGCCATCAGACGCATGCGCCCGACACCGAGGTCGCGCAGGATCTGCGCGCCGATGCCATAGGTGCGCAGGTCATGGCTGCGGCCGGCGCGCACCGGCGCTTCGCCCGGCGCCGCGAGCTGCGCGGCAATTTCGGCATCGGCCTGCGCGCAATTCAGGAGGACCATCGCACCGCTGCCCTCGCGGCGGATCGCCTCGAGCGCCTGGGCGATGCTCCAGGTGTGCGTGCCTGGTGCCGAGTCCAGAAGGTCGAGAATCGACAGCGGCTCATGCACGCGAACCAGCGCGTCGCGTTCCGGCGCAAGCGTGCCGCAGGTGAGCGCCAGGTGCGTGCCGCCCGATGGAGTGTCGCGGTAGGCGATCATGCGGAACGGCCCGTGCGCGGTCTCGATGTCGCGCTCGCCGATGCGGCGCACGATCGATTCGTTGGCGCTGCGGTAGTGGATCAGGTCGGCGATGGTGCCGATCTTCAGCGCGTGCCGGCCGGCGAACTCGAGCAGGTCGGGAAGCCGCGCCATGCTGCCGTCCTCGTTCATGATCTCGCACAGCACGGCCGCCGGCGTGAGGCCGGCAAGCCTTGCCAGATCGCAGCATGCTTCGGTGTGCCCGGCGCGCATCAGCACGCCGCCAGGCTGCGCAACCAGCGGGAACACATGACCGGGTTGCACGATATCGGTCGCCTGCGCACCGGCCGAAGCGGCGACGCGGATGGTGAGCGCACGGTCCTGCGCAGAGATGCCGGTCGCGATTCCTTCGGCCGCTTCGATCGAAGCCGTGAAATTGGTGCCATGGCGGGAGCGGTTCTCGCTGACCATCGGCCGCAGGCCGAGCCGTTCGGCATGCTCGGCGGTGATCGGCATGCAGATCAGGCCGCGGCCATGCCGCGCGAGGAAATTGACCTTGTCGGCGGTGACGAAATCGGCCGCGAACACGAGATCGCCTTCGTTTTCGCGGTCCTCGTCATCGACCAGGACCACGATGTTGCCGGCGCGGATCTCGGAGATGATCTCGGCGATCGGGCTGATCGCGGTCGTCTCGCGGCGCATGGCGCAATTATATTCCCCGGCCTTGCCGCCGGACCGGGAGCGCCGCGCGCCTAACCGCTCGCTTCTGCTTCGCCGCCGCCGGTCCGCTCGCGGATGCGCGCCGACTTGCCGGAGCGCTTGCGCAGGTAGTAGAGCTTCGCGCGCCGCACGTCGCCCTTCCTCTTCACCTCGATCGACGAGATCAGCGGCGAATACGTCTGGAACGTGCGCTCGACGCCTTCGCCCGAGGAAATCTTGCGCACCACGAACGACGAGCGCAGCCCGCGATTGCGCTTGGCGATGACGATGCCCTCGAACGCCTGCTCCCGCTTCTTGTCGCCTTCGACGACGCCAACGCGCACCACCAGCGTGTCGCCGGGCGAGAAATCCGGAATGGTCTTCGCCAACCGCTTGATCTCTTCGTTTTCGAGCCGCTCGATCAGATTCATGTCTTCGCTCCTTGTTGGCGCCGGAACTCTTCCAGCAGCCGGCGTTCCTCGTCGTTCAACCCCCGCGCATCGAGCAGGTCCGGCCTGCGTGCCCAGGTCCTGCCGAGCGACTGCTTCAGCCGCCAGCGCCGGATGTTCTCGTGATGCCCCGAGAGCAGCACCTCCGGCACCCGCTCGCCCGCATGCACTTCCGGGCGAGTGTACTGCGGATGATCGAGCCGTCCGTCCGCGAACGACTCCTCGACCACCGACTGCTCGTCGCCCAGCGCTCCCGGCAGCCGGCGCACCACCGCGTCGATCAGCACCATCGCCGCCAGCTCGCCGCCCGAGAGCACGAAGTCGCCAAGCGAAATCTCCTCGTCGACCCGTCGCGCAAGCAGCCGCTCGTCGACGCCTTCGTAGCGGCCGCACAGCAGCGTGATCGCGCCGCGCTGCGAAAGCTCGACGACCTTGCGGTGATCGAGCCTCGCGCCCTGGGGCGAGAGGTAGACCACCGGGCCGCCGCCGTCCGCGCGCACTGCGTCGAGCGCTCGCTCGAGCGGCTCGGCGAGCATCACCATTCCGGGGCCGCCGCCGTACGGCCGGTCATCCACCGTGCGGTAGGCATCGGCCGTGAAATCGCGCGGATTCCACGCCCGGAACGTCCACAGCCCCCGCTCGAGCGCCCTGGCGGTGATCCCGCTCGCCGTGATCGCGCCGAACATTTCCGGGAACAGCGTCACTGCGTCGAAGCGGATCACCAGTCCGCCTCCCAATCGACTTCGATCCGGCCGCTCGCCAGGTCTACCCGCTTCACGATCGCGCTCACCCACGGCACCAGCCGCAACCGCTCTCCATCCGCGATTTCCGCGATGTCCTGCGCGCCGCCGGCTCGAAGCGCCCGCACTCTGCCAAGGCCGCGGCCCTGCAGGTTCACCACCTCGAGGCCGACCAGGTCGGCCCAGTAATACGTTCCCTGCGGCGGCTCGGGAAGCAACGCTCGCGGGGCGAGAATCGGCTTTCCCTTGAGCGAGCGCGCCTGCTCGGGGGTCTCGATGCCAGTGAGCTTCGCCAGCAGCAGCCCCGAATGCCGCCGGGCTCCCTCGAGCGGCCGCTCGACTCCGTCGATCGACCAGCTGCCGATCGCGGCGAGCGCCTCGGCATTGCCCACCACTTTCATCCAGCCGCGCACGCCGTACGGCGCCGCGACGCGCCCCAGCTCGATCAGGGCCTCAGGCGGCCTTCTTGGCAAACTGGCGGACGAGCCGGCCCACGGTCGGCGAAAGCTTCGCTCCCTTGCCAGACCAGTGAGTCACGCGTTGCAGATCGACCCGCAGCGCTTCGCGCCCCTCGGGCGCCTTCGGATCATAGAAGCCCACGCGCTCGATGAAGCGCCCATCGCGCGCCCGGCGCGAATCGGCCACCACCAGATGGTAGAAGGGCCGTTTCTTGGCACCGCCCCGCGCCAGTCGAATCACTACCATTAGGGATGCTCCGAGAAGCCTGCTGAAAAAGGCGCGGATTATACGCGAGGCGCCGATCCCTTGGGAAGGCGGCGCTTAGTGCTGCGGCGTGATGACCTGGATATGGTCGCGGCTCACATTCAGGAACGGCGCCGCAATCATCTGCCGGCCGCCCACTGCTAGCTCCCACACCTCGGCGTCGGTGATCGCAATGAAGCCCTTGGCGTCGTTCACGTAATCGGTCACGCGCGCGCCCGGAATCAGGTCGATGAAGCCCTTGATGCGATAGCTCCCGGTCAGAATCGTGACGCGGGTGCGGGTGGTGTTTTCAGCCATGCATTCCTCCGTTAGCGTATGCCGGGCAGCATTCCCTTCATGTTGCGCATCATGCGCTGGAGGTTGCCGCCTTTCATCATCTTCATCATTTTCTGCATCTGCTCGAACTGGTTGAGCAGGCGGTTGACCTCCTGCACCGGCACGCCGGCGCCGGACGCGATGCGCCGCTTGCGCGAAGCCTTGATCACCTCGGGCTTCGCGCGCTCCTGCGGCGTCATCGAGTTGATGATGCCCTCGATGCGGCGCAGCTGCGTTCCGTCCTGCAACTGGTCGGGACGGATCTGGCCGACGAGCTGCGCCGGCAGCTTGTCGGCGAGCGCCGCGATGCCGCCCATCTTGTTCATCTGCTGGATCTGCTGCTTGAAGTCCTCGAGGTCGAAGCCCTTGCCCTTGGCGAGCTTCTCAGCCACGCGCTTGGCCTGGTGGAGGTCGACCTGGCGATGCGCCTCCTCGACGAGCGACACGATGTCGCCCATGCCGAGGATTCTCGAGGCCATGCGCCCGGGATGAAACGGCTCCAGGCCGGTCAATTTTTCCGCCACGCCGGCGAACTTGATCGGCTTGCCGGTGACGTGCCGCACCGAAAGCGCCGCGCCGCCGCGCGCGTCGCCGTCGAGCTTGGTGAGCACGACGCCGGTCAGCGGCAGCGCCGCGCCAAATGCGCGTGCGACGTTCACTGCATCCTGCCCCTGCATCGCGTCGACGACGAACAGCGTCTCGGCTGGCTCGAGCACCTTCTCGAGCTCGGCGATCTCGCGCATCATCTGCTCGTCGATGGCGAGCCGGCCCGCAGTGTCGACGATCAGCACCTCGTAATAGCGCAAGCGCGCATGCTCGAGCGCGCTGCGCGCGATATCGGCCGGAACGTCGCCCGGTTTCGAAGGCACGAAATCCACTCCGGCCTGCGCGGCGAGCGTCTTCAGCTGCTCGATCGCCGCAGGGCGATAGACGTCGCACGAGACGACGACGACCTTCTTGCGCTGCTCGTGCTTCAGCAGCCGCGCAAGCTTGCCGACGGTCGTCGTCTTGCCCGATCCCTGCAATCCGGCCATCAGGATCACCGCAGGCGGCTTGACCGCGAGATTGAGCTGCGCGTTCTGCTCGCCCATGAGCCGCGTCAGCTCGCGATGCACCACGCCGATCAGCGCCTGGCCGGGCGTGAGGCTCGCGACCACCTCCTCGCCGAGCGCTTTTTCCTTCACCGCGGCGATGAAATCGCGCACCACCGGCAGCGCGACGTCGGCTTCGAGCAGCGCGACGCGCACTTCGCGCAGCGCGTCCTGGATGTTCTCTTCGGTAAGCCGCGCTTCGCCGCGCAACTGCTTGACGATCTTGGCGAGGCGCGCAGTCAGGTTGTCGAGCATGGGTGATACACTGATTTCGTGCCGGACATTGTAATTCACGCGGTGGCCGCCGCAGCGTATGCGGCCCTCGCGTGGCACTTCTGGAAGACACGCTGGCGCGCAAAGCGCGAGGGTGCGCCGGCCGGGCTCGCCGGATGGGAGCGTGCCGTGCTCGCCGCGGTCCTCGCCGTGCACGGCGCACTGCTCGCGAACGACCTCCTGCTTTCCTCGCCGCTGCGCTTCGGCTTCGCGCAGGCGCTTTCGATCACGATGTGGCTCGCGGTCGCGATCTACTGGTTCGAGAGTCTGTTCTTCGCCCTCGACGGTTTCGAGCCGCTGCTGCTTCCGCTCGCAGCGATCGCCGCGCCGCTGCCCGTGATGTTTCCGGGCATTGCCAGCCCCGGGCTCGCAAACGCGATCGAATTCAAGCTGCACCTGCTGCTCGCGATGTGTGCCTACAGCCTCTTCACGATCGCCATCCTGCATGCCGCGCTGATGGCGGTCGTCGAGCGGCGGTTGCACCGGCTGCGCCCGTCGCTGGCGGGCGGCGACGCCTCGCCGCTCGGCGGCCCGCTCGCGCATCTGCCGCCGCTCCTCACGCTCGAGCGGCTGCTGTTCCGCCTGATCGGCGCGGCGTTCGTGTTCCTGACGCTCACGCTGGCGACCGGAATCGTGTTTTCCGAGACGCTCTTCGGTCGCGCGCTCAGCTTCGATCACAAGACGCTGTTCGCCCTGCTGTCGTGGGTGACGTTCGCGGCGCTGCTCGCCGGCAGGACGCTCTACGGCTGGCGCGGCCGCACCGCGCTGCGCTGGACGCTGACCGGCTTCGTGCTGCTGATCCTCGCCTATGTCGGCAGCCGCTTCGTGCTCGAGGTAATTCTCGGCAGAACCTAGCGCCGTGGACAACATTCCGCTGCACTGGCAGCTCGGCGCGCTCGGCGTGCTGCTGGTGATCTCGAGCTTCTTCTCGCTCGCCGAGACGAGCATGATGGCGCTGAACCGCTATCGCCTGAAGCACCTCGTGGCCCAGGGACACGGCGGTGCGCGGCGCGCCACCGAATTGCTCAAGCGCACCGACAGGTTGCTCGGCGTCATCCTGCTCAGCAATACGCTGGTCAACGCCGCCGCAACGACGTTGCTGACGATCATCGCCATTCGTCTCTTCGGCGACAACGAGATCGTGCTTGGCGCAAGCACCATCCTGATGACGTTCCTGATCCTGGTATTCGCCGAGATCACGCCGAAGGTGATCGGTGCGACGCATCCTGAGCGGATCGCGCTGCCAATCGCATACGTTCTGGGGCCGCTGCAGCGCGTGCTGCAGCCCATTGTGTGGCTGGTCAACCTGTTCGTGCGGCCGCTGCTGTGGCTGCTGCGCATCCGCCCCGAGCAGCCGGCCGCCGCGGAGAAGCTCTCGGCAGAGGAAATCCGCACGCTGGTGCTCGAGTCGGGGCAGTTCATGCCGAAGAAGCACTTTTCCATCCTGATGAACCTGTTCGACCTCGGCGACATCACGGTGCAGGACATCATGCTGCCGCGCGCGCAGATCGAGTCGATCACGCTGGAAGAGCCGCTGGAGTCGATCCTGCGCCAGCTTGCCACCAGCACGCACCGGCGGCTGCCGGTCTACCGCGAGCGCGACGGCGACGTGATCGGCATCCTGCATCTTCGCAAGGTGCTCGACCCGATGCGCGCCGGCACGCTGACCAAGGAAGCGATCGAATCGCTGCTCGTGGAACCGTACTTCGTGC
>DASUMM010000098.1:0-7585 GCA_036277655.1 Burkholderiales bacterium
CTTCCCCTCTATGGCATCCCATTCGCAATCAAGGACAACATCGACCTCGCCGGGCACCCGACGACCGCGGCATGCCGCGAGTATTCCTACGTCGCCCAGCAGACGGCGGCAGCAGTGCAGACGCTGCTCGATGCCGGTGCGATGGTGATCGGCAAGACCAACCTCGATCAATTCGCAACCGGCCTCGTCGGCACGCGCTCTCCGTACGGCGCGTGCGCGAACACCTTCGATGCCCGCTACATCTCGGGCGGCTCGAGCTCGGGGTCCGCGGTGGCGGTGGCCGCGAGCCTGGTCAGCTTTTCGCTCGGCACCGACACCGCCGGCTCGGGCAGAATTCCCGCCGGCTTCAATAACCTGATCGGGCTCAAGCCGACCAGGGGGCTGGTGAGCACTCGCGGCGTGGTGCCGGCGTGCCGCTCGCTCGATTGCGTGTCGATCTTTGCCCTCACCGCCGAAGATGCGCACGCCGTCTTCGACGTGATGGCGCGTTTCGATGCGCAGGATCCGTATTCGCGCGAGGAGCGCCGGGTGGGCGGGGCGTTCTCGTTCGAAGGTTGCCGCGTGGGGGTGCCGCGCACGGCGCAACTCGAGTTCTTCGGCAACCGCGAGTACGAAAAGCTTTTCCATGCCGCGCTCGAAAAGCTGGAACGGCTTGGCGCGAAGCGCGTCACCATCGATTTTGCGCCGTTCCTCGCGGCGGCAAAGCTGCTCTATGAAGGCCCATGGGTGGCCGAGCGCTATGTCGCGATCCGCGAATTCCTGGAGAAGAATGCGCAGGCGCTGCACCCGGTCACGCGCGAGATCATCTCCGGTGGAGCGAAGCCGCGCGCGGCCGAAGCGTTCGCCGCCCAATACCGGCTGCAGGCGTTGCTGCGGGAGGCCGAGCCAGTGTGGCAGGCGGTCGACGTGCTCGTCGCACCGACGGCGGGAACGATCTACACGCTCGCGCAACTCGAAGCCGATCCGATCCGCCTGAACAGCAACCTCGGCGTCTATACGAATTTCGTCAACCTGATGGACCTCTCGGCGATCGCGGTCCCGGCCGGGTTCACTCCGGACAAGCTGCCGTTCGGCATCACGCTGCTCGCGCCGGCGTTCCAGGACCGCGCGCTCTGCGCACTGGCGCAGCAGGCGCAACGGGCGCTCGTGGCGACGATGGGGGCGCGCCACCAGCCGCTGCCGCCGGCGGCTCCATCGGTCGCGCGCCCGAACGGCAAGATCAAGCTCGCAGTCTGCGGCGCCCACATGTCCGGGCTGCCGCTCAATCCGCAACTGACCGAACGCGGCGCGCGCCTGCTGCGCTCGACGCGCACGACGCCGAACTACCGGCTCTACGCGCTCGAGGGATTTTCGCCGCCGCGCCCCGGCATGATTCGCGCCGCCGAAGGTGCCGCCATCGAGGTCGAGGTGTGGGAGCTGGCGCCGGAAGGATTCGGCACCTTCGTCGATGGCATTCCCGCGCCGCTCGGAATCGGCACGGTAGAGCTGGAAGGAGGCGACGAGGTCAAGGGATTCCTGTGCGAAGCCTACGCAACCCGCGGCGCGCAGGACGTATCGCATCTTGGAGGGTGGCGCGCATATCTCAAAACGAAAGGGGAGCGCAGATGAGCGAGGGAGCAGCGGCAGCAAAGGCGGCAACGGCGCAGTCGCAGGCGTCGGCCGCAGCAGCAGTGCAAGACCGCGGGTTCACGCGGCTCGAGTTGCAGCTGAACGACTATCCGGGACCGACGAAGACGGCGCTCTTTGGCATCCAGCACGTGCTGGTGATGTTCACGGCGATGGTCGGCGGGCCGCTGATCGTGGCGCGGCTGCTCAACCTGCCGGCCGACACGCGCATCGAGATGGTGACCGGCACGATGATCGGCTGCGGCCTGGCGACGATGGTGTCGGCGCTCGGCGTCGGCTTCATCGGGCCGCGGCTGCCGATCGTGATGGGCGTGTTCTACATCTTCATCGGCCCGATGGTGGCGATCGCCAAGGAAGTAAGCCTCGCGGCCGCGATGACTGCGCTCATGATCGGCGGCCTGGTGCAGTTCGCCTGGAGCCCGCTGATCGGGCGGCTGCATCGCTTCTTCCCGCCGATCGTCACCGGCACGACGATCGTGCTGATCGGTACCGGCCTGATGAAGATCGGCATCAACGTCGCAACCGGTCTGAACACGCCGGCATTCGGCAAGCCGCTCACGCTGGGTCTGGCTGCGCTGATGCTCGTGCTCATCATCCTCATCAGCATGTACGCGAAGGGGTTCGTTCGCGCGCTGTCGCTCTTCGTCACGATGGTGATCGGCTACCTGATCTCGGCGGGGCTGGGGATGCTGAGCTTCGGCAGCGTGGCCGATGCGCAGTGGATGAAGGTGCCGACGATCATGCCCTATGGCGGCTTCGCGTGGCCGGGCATCATCGGCCTCGTCGCGGTGATCGTGTGCTTCTTCGCCACTGCGGTGGAGACGACCGGGCACACGCTCGCGGTGTGCCGCATCACCGGCGTCCCGGCCGAGAGCTGGCGCATCCGCGGCGCGGTATCGAACGACGGCATCGGCTCGTCGATCTCCGCGCTCTTCGGCGGCATGGCGCTCACGTCTTATTCGCAGAACATCGGCGTGATCTCGCTTACCGGCGTCGGCAGCCGCTTCGTGGTCGCCGCGGGCGGTGCGTTCCTCGTCATCATGGCGCTGATTCCGAAGGTCGGCGCGATCATCGCGCTGATGCCTGCCGCGGTGCTCGGCGGCGTGCTGCTCTTCATGTTCGGCATGGTCGCCTCGGTCGGCATCGACATCATCGGCAACAACATGAAGTCGCGCCGCGACGCGCTGATCGTGGCGAGCTCGCTCGCGCTGGGCCTCGGCATCCAGGCCGCGCCGCCCGGGGCGTTCGACGTCATTCCGCAGGCGCTGAAGATCCTCGTCACCGACGGCATCGTGATGGGCATCATGCTGGCGATGCTGCTGAACATCGTGCTGCCGAGGGAGGCCGAGAGGGCGGCCCCGGCCGCCCACTGAGCGGCTAGGCGGTGGCGCTGGCGGGCGCGCGGCGCGAGCGCCGCGCGGGTCGCAGCGCAAACCCCGTGGCGCTCGCGTAGGCGCGCGCGAGCGCTTCCTTGATCGAGTGGTGCACGATCTCGCGCCCGTCGCCGATGTTCCGCCGCATCGCGGCGCGGGCGCCCTCCGGGTCGCCGGCGACGATCCGCTCGATCACCTTGATGTGCTGCTTGCAGGTGCTCTCGGCGCGCTGCGGCTGGTCGAAATCGATCATGCGGAAGACGAGCAGCCGCTCGTTGATCGAGCGCAGCTGCTCGAGCAGCATGTGGTTGCCGGTCAGCTCGGCGAGCGCCTCGTGGAATTGCGTGTCGAGCTGGGCCAGCTCCTCTCCCTTGCGCGGCGGGCCGGCGCGGATTGCCTTCCAGCTCTCGCGCAGCGCATCCAGCTCGCTGCGCTTGGTGGCATCGCGCGCGAGGCGCTCCACCACGTGCAGCTCGATTGCCGTGCGCAGGTCGTACAGCTCCTCGATGTCGCGCAGGTCGAGCTGGCGCACCGCGTAGCCGCGGTTCTGCATCTTGCGGATGAAGCCGTTCGCCACCAGCGCGCGCAGCGCCTCGCGCACCGGGCTGCGGCTGACGCCGAACTCGCGGCACAGCGCTTCCTCGGTGAGCCGGTGCTCGGGCGGATATTCCCAGCCGACGATGCGCGCCTTGAGCGTCCCGACGATCGACGCCGAGAGCCCGGAGAGGCGGTTGGTCGATTCGGGTTTCGCAGGCATCATGGCGGTTGCGCATCGAGTATATCCGGAGGACGCAAATGGCCAGCGGATTCGATCTCAGCGGCAAAGTGGCGCTCGTCACCGGCGGCAACGGCGGCATCGGCCTGGGCATGGCCGAAGGCATGGCTGCGGCCGGCGCAGACCTCGTGATCTGGGGCAGCAATGCGCAGAAGAACAGCGCCGCTGAATCGAAGCTGCGGACGTTCGGTCGCCGCGTGCTCGCGCAGCGCTGCAACGTGGCGGACGAAGCCGAGGTCGATAAGTGCTTCGCCGAGGCGCTGCAGAAGATGGGCCGCATCGATTCGTGCTTCGCCAATGCAGGCGTCAGCCAGGCGCGCTCGCCGTTTCACGAGCTGCCGACGAAAGAGTGGCGTCGCGTGCTGGGAGTGAACCTCGACGGCGCGTTCTTCACGCTGCGTGCTGCGGCCCGGCACATGGTCGAGCGCGCAGGGCGCGGCGACAAGGGCGGGCGCCTCATCGGCATGGCAAGCACCGCTGCCGTTCACGGCGCGGCGCGCGCGCAAGCCTACGCAGCGACGAAGGGGGCGATGGTTGCGATGATCCGCGCGCTATCGGTGGAGATGGCGCGCTACGGCGTTACCGCAAATTCCATCCTGCCCGGCTGGATCGAAACCGAGATGACAGCAAACGCCGTCGCCGATGAGAAGTTCGCCGGCGCGGTGCTGCCGCGCATCCCCGTGCGACGCTGGGGTGCGCGGCAGGATTTCGCCGGCATCGCCGTCTACCTCGCGAGCGACGCCTCGAGCTACCACACCGGCGACAGCTTCGTGATCGACGGCGCCTACACCATCTTCTAGCTCAGGCGGCCTTGCGCGCCCAGCGCTGCAGGTCGTCGAAGCCGCCGATATGGCGGCCGTTGATGTAGACCTGCGGCACGGTGTCGCGGCCGGCGATGGCGCCGACGATCTGGCCGCGGTCGGCACGGTCGAGCACCACTTCGGCGTACTCGTAGCCGAGCTCCTTCAGCAGCGCCTTGGCCTTGATGCAATAGCCGCAGCCGGTGCGGGTGAGGATCGCCACCTGGTCGGGCTTCTTCGCTTTCGGGTTCACGTACGCAAGCATCGTGTCGGCATCCGATACCTCGAACGGATCGCCCGGCTTCTCGGGCTCGATGAACATCTTCCGGATCACGCCGTCCTTCACCAGCATCGAGTAGCGCCACGAGCGCTTGCCGAAGCCGAGGTCGGACTTGTCGACGAGCATGCCCATGCCTTCGGTGAAGGCGCCGTTGCCGTCCGGCAGCATGCGCACGTTGTCGCAACCCTGGCTGCGGCCCCATTCTTCCATCACGAACGCGTCGTTCACCGCAATGCAAATGATCTCGTCGACGCCATTGGCGCGGAACACCGGCGCGAGCTCGTTGTAGCGTGGCACGTGCGTCGAAGAGCAGGTGGGCGTAAACGCGCCCGGAAGCGAGAACACGACGACCGTGCGGCCGGAGAAGATTTCGTCGGTCGTCACGTTGCGCCATTCGCCGTTGGCGCGGGTGCGGAAGGTAACCTGCGGGACCCGCTGGCCTTCACGATTAGCTAGCATCTAATGACTCCTTGGGTTCGATAGTTTGTGCCTTGCACTATACGGGGCCGGCCGCCGCGCGGCCAATGACTTGTTCCGATTCCGCATATAGCGGCCGGCTATGATGCGCACCCGCTTGCAGGGAGCGTACCAGTGATCGAACGAAAGCCGCTCGACGCCTTTGCTTTCTCGCTGATGGCGGTGCTCACCGCGCTGTGGGGGCTGCAGCAGGTCATCATCAAGCTGACTGCGCCCGACGTGTCGCTGGTGATGCAGGCGGCGATCCGTTCCGCACTGGCGACACTGCTGGTGCTTGCGTGGGCGGCCTATCGAGGGATCCCCCTATGGAGGCGGGACGGCACGCTCTGGCCGGGAATCGCCGCCGGCGTCCTTTTCGGCGGCGAGTTCATCTTCATCTATGCCGGTCTCGAGCATACGGCCGCCTCGCGCATGGTGGTGTTCATCTACCTGACACCGGTGCTCACGGCGCTCGGGCTGCACTTCCTGGTGCGCGGCGAGCGGCTGGTTCCCGGGCAGTGGATCGGCGTGCTGCTTGCGTTCGGCGGCCTGGTGCTTGCGTTCTGGGAGGGGTTCGCCGCCGGCGCGGGCACGTGGCTGGGCGACCTTTTCGGGCTGATCGCGGCGGTGCTGTGGGCTGCGACGACGGTGCTCATTCGCGCGAGCGGCCTGGCGCGCATCACCGCGACGAAGACGCTTTTCTACCAGCTGGCGGTATCGGCGCTGATGCTGCTTGCTGCTTCGGTGGCGATCGGCGAAAAGGGCATCGTCGCGCTGACGCCGTTTGCGATCGCGAGCCTTGCGTACCAGGGCATCATCGTGGCATTCGCAAGTTACCTGGCGTGGTTCTGGCTGCTGACGCGCTACCTCGCGGCGCGGCTGGCGGTGTTTTCGTTCCTGACGCCGCTTTTCGGCGTGCTCGCCGGCGTGGCGATCCTCGGCGAGCCGCTGCGCCCGATGTTCGCGTTCGCCGCGCTCGCCGTGGTCGGCGGCATCGTGCTCGTCAATCTGCGCGGCCGCTAGGCGCGAGGCGCCTCGTTGCTCAGCAACTGGTTCAGGTTCTCGCGCTCCTTGCGGGCGAGCGCGATCAGCTTGCGCTCGTCGTTGCGATGCGGCGCAAGCTCCTTCAGGCGGCGCTCGTCGTAGGCGCGGAACTGCTGCAGCATCTGCCGCGCTTCCTCCGCCGGACGCCCCATCAGCTCGAGCCCCATGCCGGCGGCGTCGAGCGCCGAGCCGAACGTCTCGCGGACCGAAGGGACCTGCAGCGATTCGTACTCGTACGCATCGGTCCGGCTGTGCGCCCGAGCGACGATGCGCAGGCCGGGGAAGTGCTCGCGCGCCATGCGGACCGCGCGCATCGCGTCCTGTGGATCGTCGAGCGCCACGATCAGCAGCCGGGCCTCGCTGGCGCCGGCCGCCCGCAGCAGGTCGAGGCGGGTCGCGTCGCCGTAGTAGGCCTTCCATCCGAAGCGCCGCACGGTTTCGATCTGCCCCGGATCATGCTCGATGATCGTGGCTCTCACGCCCGCCGCACGCAACACGCGCGTCACGACCTGCCCGAAGCGGCCGAAGCCCGCCACGATCACCGGATTGCGCTCGTCGATCACGTCCGGCGCAGCCGGGGTGCCGGCCGCAAGGCGCGTTTGCGTCACGCGGCTCCAGGCGATCATCAGAAGCGGCGTGGCGAGCATCGAGACAGCGACCGCGGCGTTCAGCACGTCGACGGTCTCGCGATCGAGCAGCTTCTGGCTGCCCGCCACGCCGAAGAGCACGAACGCGAATTCCCCGACCTGAGAAAGCGAAAGCGCAAACAGCGTGGCGTCGGCACGGCCGCAATAGCCGAACCCGATCGAGAGCGGGTAGAGCAGCGCAGCCTTCACGGCCACCACCCCCGCCGCAAGCCCGAGCACAAGGAGCGGCGCGCGCACGAAGAGCCCCAGATCGACCGACATGCCGACGGCGATGAAGAAAAGGCCGAGCAGCAGTCCCTTGAAGGGCTCGATGTCGAGCTCGAGTTGATGCCGGTATTCGGAATCCGCGAGCAGCACGCCGGCGAGGAAGGCGCCGAGCGCCATCGAAAGCCCGGCGGCGTTCATGAGCGATGCGATGCCGACGACGAGCAACAGCGAAAAAGCGATGAAGATCTCGCGCAGCCCGGTATGCGCGATGTATCGCAACAGCGGACGCAGGATGGTGCGCCCGGCGAGGATCAGCAGCGTGATGAGGCCGATCGCCTTCGCGGCGGCGAGCCAGTCGAACGCGGCGGCGCCATCGG
>DASUMM010000099.1:0-3959 GCA_036277655.1 Burkholderiales bacterium
ATCCGGCGAAAAGGTGAGCGCGCTTGCGATCACCGAGCCCGGCGGCGGCTCCGACGTCGCGCAACTGAAGACGGCCGCGCGGCGCGCAGGCGCAGAGTTCGTCGTCGACGGCGAAAAGACGTTCATCACCTCGGGCATGCGCGCCGACTACTACACCGTGGCGGTGCGCACCGGCGGCCCGGGCGCGGGCGGCGTCTCGCTGCTCCTCATCGAGCGCGAGCGGCCGGGCTTTTCGCGCACGCCGCTGAAGAAGATGGGATGGTGGTGCTCGGACACCGCGACGCTGCATTTCGACGGCTGCCGGGTGCCGGCGACGAACCTGATCGGCGAGGAGAACGCCGGCTTTCGCATCGTCATGCGCAACTTCAACGCCGAGCGGCTGGGCATGGCTGCGGGAGCCGTGGGATTCGCACAGGCCTGCCTCGACGATGCGCTCGCCTGGGCGCGCGAACGCAAGACGTTCGGCAAGCGCCTCGTCGAGCACCAGGCGATCGCGCACAAGCTCGTGGAGATGCAGACGCGCGT
The DNA here is from genome assembly GCA_036277655.1 of Burkholderiales bacterium. Lineage (GTDB taxonomy): Bacteria > Pseudomonadota > Gammaproteobacteria > Burkholderiales > SG8-39 > 2-02-FULL-66-14. Next base: position 526 of record DASUMM010000099.1, read on the forward strand.
GCACGCCGCCCGCGCGCTCGTCTACGACACCGCCTGGAAGCTGACGCTCGAGCCGCGCGAGAAGCGCTGGGTGGCGCAGCTCGCGATGACGAAGAATTTCGCCACGCGCGCGATGGGCTTCTGCGCCGACGAGGCGGTGCAGACGCTCGGCGGCGCAGGCTTCGTCCGCGGCACGCGCGCGGAGCGGATCTACCGCGAAGTGAAGGTGATGCAGATCGGCGGCGGCGCCGAGGAGATCATGAAGGACCTCGCCGCGCGCCAGCTCGCATGGTGATGCGATGAACCTCAAGTCCCGCGCCATCCAGGCGCTGATGCGCAAGGTGATGGAGGACCTGATCGCCTTCAACAAGCTTCTCGGCTTGAAGGTGGAGTCGTTCGATCCCGAGGCGCCGAAGCTGCGCTTCGACATGCGCCCGGAGCTCGTCGGCAATCCGACGCGCCAGATCCTGCACGGCGGCGTGATCTCGGCGACGCTCGACGTCGCCGGCGGCTTCGCGATCATGATGCAGCTCGCCAGCGAGTTGACCTCGATGCCGACCTCGTTCCCCAAGATGGGAACGATCGACCTGCGCGTCGACTACCTGCGCCCCGGGCGCGGCAAGCACTTCATCGCGACGGCACGCATCGTGCGCAAGGGCAGCCGCATCGCGGTGACCCACATGGAACTCGCCAACGATGCCGGCGAGCTGATCGCCACCGGCAGCGCGGCGTACGTCGTCGGCTAGTCGGTGATGTAGTCCGTCAGGCAGACCCACTTCTGGCTCTGAATCTGGCAGAGCTTCGCCCGGTTCGTGCCGAGGTGGTTCTTCGGCGTGAACTTGACCTCGTCGGCGCCGAACATGTCGCGCGGCACGACCAGGCTGTCGAGCGCCTTCACCAGACTGTCTACCGTCAGGTTGGCACCGGCCTTGTCCGCGGCAGTGGCGAACAGCGTGATCATCTGGTAGCCATAGACCGACGACAGGTTCGGATCCTCCTTGAACTTTTCCTTGTACTGCTGGTACCACTTGCGCACGTTCGCCGACGGATCGTCGGCGTACGGGTAGTTCATCGTCCCCATCGTGTAGAAACCGTTCATCGCGGGGCCGCCAAGCTTGTGGATCAGGTCGAGGTACGCCGCGGTCGTGCCGAGGAAGTCCGGGTTCCAGCCGAGCTTGCGCGCGGTGGCGATGGCGCCGATCGTCTCCCGGATGATGGTTCCGAGCGCCACCACTTCGCAGCCCGCGCTCTGCATCTTCTGGATCTGCGAGGAGAAGTCGGTCGTGCCGCGCTTGTACGTGGTGCGCTCGGTGTACGTCATGCCGAGCTCCTTCAGCGCCTGCTCGCCGCCGCGCATGATCTCCAGCCCGAAGTCGTCGTCCTGGTACAGCGTGCAGACGCGCTTGTAGCCCTTTTCCTTGATCAGGCGTTTCAGGCCGACGCGAATCTGCTCGTAGTACGTCGCCGCGGTCGAGTACTTCAGCTTGTGCAGCGGTTCGAACATCTCGCGCGCCGCCGAGAGCGGGAAGAGATGCGGCACGTTCTTCTCGAAATAAACCGGCATCGCGGCAAGATTGGTCGGCGTGCCGAGCGGCCCGATGATCGCGAAGATCTTGTCCCTCTGCGTCAGCTTGTTCGCCGCGAGCACCGCCTTTTTCGGATCGTAGCCGTGGTCCTCGACGACCAGGCGCAGCTTGCGACCATGAATGCCGCCGGCGGCGTTGATCTCCTCGATGCGCATGTTCATGCCGTTGACCGCGGGCTTCGAAAACGGCACCGCCGGGCCGGACAGGTCCTGCGCCGTGCCGAGCACGATCTCGGTCTTGCTGACGCCCTGCACCTGCGCGAACGCCACCGGCGCGCCGAGCGCAAGCACGAAGGCCGCTGCGAGCTTCTTCATGGTTCCCTCCTCTGGGTCTGACGGGCGCTACTGTATACCATCGGCTCAGGCCGCTTCCTTCAGGTACATCGACTCGATCAGGTCGCGGTATTTCTCGTTGACGAGCTTGCGCTTGAGCTTCATCGTCGGCGTCAGCTCCTCGTCTTCGGGCGAGAGCTTCTGCTCGATCAGGCGGAACTTCTTCACCTGCTCGACGCGCGCGAAGTGCTTGTTCACCTTGTCGATCTCGCCCTGGATCAGCTCCTGGATCTCCGGGCGGCGGCACAGGCTGGCAAAATTGGAAAACGGGATCGCCTGGTCCTGCGCGAAGCGCTCGACGTTCTCATGGTCGATCATGACGAGCGCCACCAGGTACGGTCGCTTGTCGCCGATCACGACCGCATCGGTGATGAACGGCGAGAACTTGAGCTGATTCTCGAATTCCGATGGCGTCACGTTCTTGCCGCCGGCGGTGATGATGATGTCCTTCATGCGGTCGGTGATGTAGAAGTAGCCGTCGGCATCGACGCGGCCGACGTCGCCGGTGTGCAGCCAGCCGTCCTTCAGCGTCTCGGCGGTCTTTTCGGGCTGGTTGAGGTAGCCCAGGAACACGGTCGGCCCGCGCACCAGCAGCTCGCCTTGGGGGGACACCTTCACTTCGGAAGGAGCCATCTGCGTGCCGATCGAGCCGGGCTTCACGCGGTCGCGCGGATTCGCGGTCACTGCGCCGCATGATTCCGTCTGCCCCCAGACCTCGCCCATGTCGAGGCCGAGCGCCATGTACCAGCGGATCAGGTCCGGCGAGATCGGCGCGGCGCCGGTGATCAGCACCCGTGCCCGGTTTGCGCCGATCACCTTGCGCACGTTGTTCAGCACGAGCCGCCGCGCGAGCCAGAACGCGACCGCGAGTCCGGCCGGAATCGGCTTTCCCTCCTCGCGCAGCTTCGCCCGCTCATAGCCGATTCCGATCGCGACCTTGTACGCCCACTGCTGAAGCGCGCTCGATTGCTTCAGGCCAATCAGCACGCCGGAGTAAAACTTCTCCCAGACGCGCGGCACCGCGGTGAAGATCGTCGGCGATATCTCGCGCACGTCTTCCGGGACCGTGTCGGGGTTCTCGACGAAATTCAGCACGGCGCCGGCGTAGAGCCCGTGGTATTCGCCGCCGACGCGCTCGCCGATGTGGCAGAGCGGCAGGAACGCCATGCGCTCGTCGGTCCCTTGCTGGGGAAAGGTCTCCTGGTAGCTGCGCACCGTGGCCAGGATGTTCGCGTGCGAGATCATCGCGCCCTTGGGCTTGCCGGTGGTGCCGGAGGTGTAGACCAGAATCGCCAGGTCCCCGGGCTTGCGCACGCCAATCCTGCGCTCCCATTCACCGGGGTGCGCGCGGTCGTACGCAACGCCGATCTCGCGCAGCGCCTGCAGGCTCATCACGCCGGGATCGGAAAGCTCGTGCAGGCCTTCCATGTCGAAGACGATCGTCTTCTGAAGCTTCGGCACGCGGGCGCGGATCTCGAGCACCTTGTCGAGCTGCTCATCGTCCTCGACGAAGACGAACGCAGAGCCCGAGTCCGTC
>DASUMM010000100.1:0-2400 GCA_036277655.1 Burkholderiales bacterium
ACCGCGGCGAGCACGACGGCTACCTCGCCAACTACGTGCGCACCGGGCGCGCGAAGATCATCGGCATCGGCCGCGAGGTCGTGGGCCGGCGCAAGGACGGCAGCACCTTCCCCATGGAGCTCGCGGTCGGCGAGTTCGTGATCGGCGACGGGCGGCATTTCACCGGCATCGTGCGCGACATCACCGAGCGCAAGCAGGCCGAGCAGGAGCTGCGCGAAGCCGAGGAACGCATGCGTTCGGTGGTGAACCACGTCGTCGACGGCATCATCACGATCGACGAACGTGGCTGCATCGAGTCCTTCAATCCGGCTGCCGAGAAGCTCTTCGGCTATGCGCGCCACGAGGTGCTGCGGCGAAACGTGAAAATGCTGATGCCGGAGCCCTACGTCAGCGAGCACGACGGCTACATCCGCAACTACCTGCGCACCGGGCACCCCAAGATCATCGGCACCGGGCGCGAGGTGCTCGGCCGGCGCGCCGACGGCTCGACCTTCCCGATGGAGCTGGCAGTGAGCGAGTTCCGCCTCGGCGAGCGGCGCTTCTTCACCGGCATCGTGCGCGACATCACCGAGCGAAAGAAGCTGGAGGATGAGCTGCGCCACCGCCTGGAAGACCTCGCGCAGGCCGACCGGCAGAAAGACGAGTTCCTGGCGATGCTCGGCCACGAGCTGCGCAATCCGCTTGCGCCGATGCGCAACGCGCTCTACGTGATGAAGATGGCGCGCTCCGACGAGCAGGCGCTCGACGCGGCGCACGGCATGATCGAGCGGCAGCTGCAGCACCTGGTGCGGCTGGTCGATGACCTGCTCGACGTTTCGCGCATCATCCGCGGCACGATCGAGCTGCGCCGCGACCGGCTCGATCTCGCCAGCGCATTGCGGCGTGCGATCGAGACGGCGCAGCCGGCGATCGACGCCCACGGCCACGTGCTCGAGGTTTCGCTGCCGCCACAGCCGCTCTACGTGATGGGAGACCTGATCCGCCTCGCCCAGGTGATCGCCAACCTGCTCGGCAATGCGGCGAAGTACTCCACCAGGCCGGGACGGATCAAGGTTGCGCTGCTCGACCTGGGCGGCCAGGCGGCGGTCGTCGTCGAGGACGAAGGCGAGGGCATTCCCGCGCACTTGCAGCCGCGCGTGTTCGACCTTTTCGTGCAGGGGGACCATACGCTCGCGCGCTCTCAGGGAGGATTGGGCATCGGCCTCACGCTGGTGCGCAGGCTGGTCGAGATGCACGGCGGGCGGGTGGCGGTCGAGAGCGGTGGCGTCGGCTGCGGAAGCCGCTTCACGATCACGCTGCCGATGCTTGCCGCGTCGCCCGAGCGTGCGCCCGAGTCGCTCGAGGAAGCGCCGCTTCGGAGCGGCGTCTCGCGCCGCGTCCTGGTCGTCGACGACAATGTCGACGCCGCGAACAGCATGGCCACGATCCTGCGGCTATTCGGCCATCAGGTGCAATGCGTGTACGACGGGCCGGCGGCGCTCACCGAGGCCGACAGCTTTCAGCCGGAGGTGATCGTGCTCGACATCGGTCTTCCCGGCATGGACGGCTTCGAGGTGGCGAAGCGGCTGCGCACCCGGCCGGTGTTCCGCAAGACGCCCATCATCGCCGTCACGGGATACGGCCAGGAAGAAGATCGCAGGCATTCGCGCGAGGCGGGCTTTACCGAGCACCTGGCAAAGCCGGTCGACCCGGAGCTGCTGCACCGGCTCGTCCTCGCCGGTCGCTAGAACACGAGCGTGCCGAGCCAGATGCCGAATATGACGACGATCAGGAAGATCGCGATCGCGAGGAAGAAAAGCACCTTGGCGATGGTGCGGGTGGTCGAGGCGACGCCGGTGAAACCGAAGTAGCCGGCGACCACCGAGACGAGAAAGAACAGAATGGCCCACTTGAGCATGGCGGGACGCTAGCGGGGCGTCGTGACACCGCGTGCCGGTGCGGCTGGTTCCTCCAGACGTTTTCCGAGCCTGGCACGCGCCGGCTGGCTCAGTAGGTTGGCGGCCCGGCAATGAATGCCTGGTACATCCAGACGAGGAATCCCCAGCCCGAGACGACGAGCACGGCAAGCAGCGGCGCGAGGAACACGGTGAAGAAGAGCCACGTGCGCCACTCCTCCTTCTTGCGCTGGCGCTCTTCGGTCGTCTCGGCCGGGAAGTGGATCATTGTGCCGCCATGTCGGGAAGCCGGTGCGCGATGCCCTTGTGACAATCGATGCAGGTCTCGCCTTTTGCCTGCGCCCGAGCGTGGGCGTCAGCGCCGCGCTTGCTCTGCCGGGTGAAATCCATCGCCTTTTCATCGTGGCAATTGCGGCATTCGAGCGAATCGTTCGCCTTCAGCCGCTCCCATTCGCGGCCTGCCAATTCCTTGCGCTTGGCGAGAAACTTCTCGCGCGTGTCGATC
>DASUMM010000101.1:0-9449 GCA_036277655.1 Burkholderiales bacterium
AAATCACGTCCGAGATGTTGGCGAACATGACCTGGGCCGTGCCGCCGAGCAGGTCCTGCATCGCCGGCGCGCCGCCCTTGTAGTGCACGGTCACCCAGTCGATGCCCGCGACCTGCTTGAACATCTCGCCCGAGAGGCGCGTGAGCGTGGTCGCACCCGGCGAAGCCATGTTGAGTCTGCCGGGGTTCGCTTTCGAGTAGGCGATCAGTTCCTTGGGCGTCTTTGCCGGCACCGACGGATGAACCACGGCGATGATCGGCACTGTGGCGACCATGCTGATCGGCGTGAAATCCTTCACCGGGTCCCACGAGAGCTTGTCGAAGAACGCGGGCGACGTCGCAAAGGAGGTGGCCGCCATGAAAAGCGTGTAGCCGTCCGGTGCGCTGCGCGCCACCTGCTCGGCGGCGATGTTGCCGCTGGCGCCGGGCTTGTTCTCGACCACGATCGGCTGGCCGAGCGCCGCGGCAAGCCGCTCGCCGAGCGCGCGCGCAGCGAGATCGGTCGAGCCGCCCGGCGGAAAGCCGACCAGCAGCTTGATCGGCCGCTCCGGCCACGTCTGCGCCTGCACGGTGGCGGCGAAAAGGGTAAGCGCAGCGAGCACGAGTTTCTTCATTGGCAGGATTCCTCTCTTTAGATTTGCAGCGCCATCGAACGGACCTTCGCTTCGTCCATGACAACGCCGAGGCCCGGCCGCTGCGGCACCAGCGCAAACCGCCCTTCCCTTGGGAGCGGCTCGGCGAGGTAATCGCCGGCGATGTGCTGCGGCCCGTTCAAGTCGCACGGATAGTCGATGCCGTAAGCCGCGAAGAGATGCACCGACGCGGCAAATCCGATCGGCGCATCCATGAGCCCGCTGCCGATCAGGCGCAACCCGGCGTTGCGCGCGAGATCACAGAGCTGGCGAGCATAGTGGATGCCGCCGGTCTTGTTCACCTTGACGACGAGCGCCTCGACCGACTCGCGCCGGATCAGCTCGATCACGAGCGGCAGGCCCATCGCCGCCTCGTCGAGCACGATCGTCATGCCGGTGGCCGAGAGCAGTTTCTTCATGCCGTGGAAATCCGACATGGGCACCGGCTGCTCGAAGAGCTCGATCCCGAGGCGCTCGAATCCGCGCGCCGCCTGCAACGCGCTTTCCAGGTCGTACCCCTGATTGGCGTCGACCCATATCGTGCAATCTTTCGCCGTGTTGAGCACCGCCCGGACCCGCTCGATATCGTGCCGCGGCTCATGGCCGACCTTCACCTTGAACGCGCGATAGCCTTCCTGCAGCCCGGCCTGCGTCGATTGGATCGTCCCTTCGACATCGGTGGCCGAGACGAGCCACGAAAGCTCGATGCGGTCGGCCCGTTTCGCACCGAGCCAGGTCTGCAAATTGATGCCGAGCTTCCTGCAAATCAGATCATGCGCCGCGAGGTCGAGCGCCGCCTTGGCGACCGGCTGGCCGGGGTCGAGGCCCGGCGCAAGCTCGGCATTCATCGCCGCGTGCAGGCCTGCGATGTCGAACGGGTCGCGACCGATCAGCACCGGCGCAAGGTAGTGCTCGATCGACGTGCGACAGGAATGGGTCGTCTCCGCCGACCAGCGCCGGCTCGGACCCGCTTCCCCCCAGCCGACGGTGCCATCGTCGGCGCTCATCTTGACGAGCACCACCTGCTTTCCTTCCTCGAGCGTGCGCGAAACGCCGCGCGCAAGGGTCAGCGTCGCTTTCAGCGGCAGGCGAACCGGAAACAGCTCGATCGACTGGATCTTCATTGCCAGTTCAAGAATACCGGGCTTGCCCACGCCATGTGGCCGTTTCGCTGCCGAACGCGCAAATAGGCATGCGACCGGCCGGCGGGGACTTGAAGCATGCAGCGACCTTGCAGCGACGAAGAGGCGAGCGGCACGACCCGGTGCCATTGATACGCTTCCTTCGGGAAAGGTCCGGTGAAGAGGTTGGCCGATGCTTTCATCAGCTCGCCGAGCTGGTGGCGGCTCGTCTGTTCGACCGGTTCTCGGAGCGAAAGCTCGAGCACCGTCTCGGCCCCGCCGTCGATCTCCAACACCACGCTCTGGTTCGGATTCTCGCGATAGGCGTTCTGGCGCGCGGTGTAGGAGCGGATGGAGAGCGTGCGTTCGTCCTGCCGATCGAAGCGGTGCCGCCGTTTCTCATCGAACGGCATGGACTGCAGGCAGGGAAAGAAGCGGCCCAGGGTGCCGCCTACCACGCGCAGCGTGATTGCCCAGTCGCAGACGCGCTCGAGCGCGAGCGCGCCCCAGGGTCCCCAACCCCACTCGAGCCGCACCTGCACCGGCGCGCTCGATCCCGGCGCACCGCCATCGGCAAACGCGCGATGCACGATGCGCCCATCCTGGATTACCTCGACCATATCGAGTTCATCGCGGCCGTGCACGGCGAAGGCAGCTTCGGCCGAGCGCCCGGCGGACATCGTCGATCCCATCGCTGCGCCGTCGACGGTGAAATCGACCTCGATGCGATCGCCGGTCAGCGCATAGGTGCGCCGGGCGCGGATCGCTTCGAAGATTCCTTCGCGCGTGAAGTCGCGCACCAGCGCGGCCATCAGGCCTTCGCCGTAGGCGCCGGGAAACCCCGCATGATCGTCCGAAGAGCCGACGAAGCCGAAACGCAGCCCCGATGCGAGCGCGGCGCTTGCAGTATTGCGCGTCTCGCGCCCGCCCATCGAGTGGGTGAAGAAGGGGAACGGCCCGCGGTCGTCTTCGGAGTTGCCGTGCTCGGAGTAGATCTCGACTACCGGCGTGCAATCCTCGCGAAAGACGTCCCAATTCACTCCGCGCCTGCCGCGCGGATAGGCGAGGTGATGCGGGATCATCAGCGCCCGCTCTTCCATGCAGAAGCCGCGCAGCTTGTCGACGTCCGCGGAATAGAAAATCGGCCGATGGTCGCGCGGGAACACTACGCACTGGTCGCCCCACTGCGACGAGTGCCATTCGAAGCCAAGGAATGCACAGAACTCGCCATCGCGGTTTCCATCGGCGATCACCTGCTGCACGCGCGGCCAGGTGTCGGTCAGCCGCCGGAAGCCCTCGATCCAGTGACGCTCGCGCCCGCCTTCCATCGAAGGCATGTCGTGCCAGCTCGAGTGCCCGGTGAAGGCGAAAAAGTCGAGGTGGGTGCGGGCGATCTCGAGCGAGCGCTCGATCGAGCCGACGCCATAGCCGTGGGCGTTGTGGTTATGGATGTCGCCGTAGAGGATGCGTGTCGCTACTGCCACGCCGGCTTTCTCTTCTCCCGGAACGCAGCCAGTCCTTCGCGGGCTTCGTCGGACGCGCGACGCTCGGCAAGCACGGCGGCCGTGTGCGAAACGAGTTGCGAAGTGATCGGCGCCCCGATCACTTTGCGCAACAGCTTCTTTGCCTCGGCAAGCGCACCGGGTGCGCAGTCGGCGAACGCCTGCGCAACCCGCTCGACGCTGGCGTCGAGCTCGGCTGCGGCGACCAGCTCGTGCACCATGCCCAAGCGATGCGCCTCCTCGGCGCTGAAGCGCTCGCCCGAGACGAGATAGCGGCGCGCTGCATTCGCCCCCATCGCGCGGGTGACGTACGGACTGATCATTGCCGGCACGAGGCCGATGCGTGTCTCCGGCAGGCAGAACACGGCCTCGACGCTCGCAACGACCACGTCGCAGGCGCAGACGAGCCCCATGCCGCCGGCGAACGCCGCGCCGTGGATGCGCGCGATCGTCGGTTTCGGAAATACATACAGCTCGTGAAAGAACTTCGCCGAGCCGAGCGCCTGGGCGCGATTGCTGGCGGCCTTCGCGCGGCCCGCCTTGTCCATCCGGCCGAGATCGGCGCCGGAGCAGAACGCGCTCCCGCGCCCGCCGAGCACGACGACGCGCACCGAATCGTCCTCTGCGAGCGAGCGGAAGATCTTCGGCAACGCCGCCATCATCTCGTCGTTCATGGCGTTGCGCGCCTGCGGCCGGTTGAGCCAGACATGGCTGACCCGGCCGCGTTTCTCCAGTTCGACCACTTGCATTCTCAGGAAGCGAGCGAAAGGCGCTGGCGGGCGGCGGTGTACTCGCGCGCGAGCTGATCGACCACTTCGGCAACCGGACGGATGCTGTCGATCTGGCCCACGCCCTGCCCGGCGCTCCAGATGTCGCGCCAGACTTTCTTCTCGACGCCCGAGCCGGAGCCGAAATTCATCTTCTTCGGATCGGACTTCGGCAGATGGAGCGGATCGAAACCCGCGGAGATCACGCTGTGCTTGAGGTAATTGCCGTGCACGCCGGAGAAAAGATCGGTGTAGACGATGTCGCCGGCCGCCGAGCGCACGATCTCTTCCTTGTAGCGCTCGGGGACGCTCGCTTCCGGCGTCGCAAGAAAACGCGTGCCGATGTAAGCCAGATCCGCGCCCGCCGCGAGCGCAGCGAGGATTGCGTTGCCGCTGGCGATCGCGCCCGAGAGCACGATCGGCCCATCGAAGAAGCGGCGCACTTCGCCGATCAACGCAAACGGCGAAAGCGTGCCGGCGTGCCCGCCCGCGCCTGCGCAGACGAGGATCAACCCGTCCACGCCCGCTTCGAGCGCTTTTTCCGCGTGCCGCACGTTGATCACGTCGTGCAGCACGATGCCGCCGTAGGCATGGATGTGCGGAATGACGTCGTTCGGAGCGCGCAGGCTGGTAATGGTGATCGGCACCTTGTGCCGGATGCAGGTCTCAAGGTCGTGCTCGAGCCGATCGTTCGACTTGTGCACGATCTGGTTGACGGCATACGGCGCGGCGTCCGGGTAGCTGCTCAACGTGTGCTCGATCTCGGTCAGCCAGCCATCGAGCGCTTCCTTCGGCCGCGCGTTCAGCGCCGGGAACGAACCGACGACTCCGGCCTTGCACTGCTCCGTGACGAGCCTCGGGTTACCCGCGATGAACATCGGTGCGCCGATCACCGGAATGCGCAGGCGCTGCAGGACGGGAGGAAGGGACATGATCGGCTGGAGCGTATTATGGCGCGCTTTTTGACGCTCACCTCTTGAACACGCTGACGCTCTTTGCCGGCTGCATCGCGATCTGGGGAACGACGTGGCTCGCGATCACGTACCAGCTCGGCGTCGTTCCGGTCGAGGCGAGCGTGGCGTATCGCTTCCTGCTCGCGGCCGCGCTCATCGCGGCGTATTGCTGGATCCGCCGCCTGCCGATGCGCTTCAGCGCTTCGCAGCACGCGGCGCTCGCGCTCTTCGGGCTGCTCATGTACAGCATCGGGTATCTCTTCGTCTATCGCGCGGAGCTGCAGGTGGCCTCCGGGCTCGTGGCCGTCGGCTACTCGGCGGGCCCGCTGCTCGCGATGTTCGGGATGCGCTTCGCCTTCGGCCAGCCGATCACCGCACGCATGACGCTTGGCGCGCTGCTCGGCATCGCCGGCGTTGCAATCGTTTATTTGCCGGAACTCGGCAGCGCCAGCCACCGCGGCAGCGTGGCACTCGGTGCGCTTTTCACCGCCGCAGCGGTGCTCGTGACGACGTTCGGCAATCTCGTTGCGCACCGTAATCACGAGCAGCAGCTGACCGGCTGGCCGACGATGGCCTGGAGCATGGCCTACGGCGGGATCGCGTCGCTTGTGGCGGCGCTCGCTTTCGGCGAGGGTCTTGCGTTCGACTGGTCGCCGGGCTACGTGGCGTCGCTCCTCTATCTCACCGTGTTCGGCTCGATCCTCGCGTTCGCCGGCTTCCTGGAACTGCTCGGGCGCATCGGCCCCTCGCGTGCTTCTTATGTCGGCGTGATGGTGCCGATTGTCGCGCTGGTGATCTCGGCGCTGTTCGAGAACTTCGCCTGGCATCCGTTGACCGCGGTCGGGGTAGCGATCTCGGTCGCGGGGAACGTGCTGGTGCTGCGACGGGCGACATCCTAGGTGCGAGAATAGGTCGATGATGCGATCGAGCTATGGTGAGGACGGTTCGGGAGACGTCAGCCGGCGCTCCTTTCTCTTGCTCTGCGGCTGCCTGCCGGCATTCGGTTGCGCAACCTTCCCCAACCAGGAACTTCAGGAACTCGAGCGGCTGCGCGCGGCGCCGCATCGCACCGATCGCAACCGGGCGCGCGACCCGCATCGCCATCCGGTCGAGGTGATCACGTTCTTCGGCATCCAGCCCGACAGCACCGTGGTCGAGATCCTGCCGGGGAGCGCCGGGTACTACATGGAGATCCTCGCGCCGTTTCTGCGCGAGAAAGGGCGCTACATCGCCGCCAGCCGCGACGAGCGTGCACCGCCGCAGTACCTCGCGGATCACCAGAAGCTGCTCGATCGATTGAAGGCCGCGCCGGCGCTCTACGGCGCCGTGCAGGTTACGAAGTTCAACGCCGGCCTGCACGACATCGCCCCGCCGGGGAGCGCCGATTTCGTGATCACGTTCCGCAACCTGCACAACTGGATCGAACGCGGCGAGGTGGAGGGCGCCTTGCGCGCCTTCCATCGAGCGCTCAAGCCCGGCGGCGTGCTCGGCGTCGTCGACCATCGGGGCCGCACGGACCGCGACCAGGAATCGCAGAGGAAGTCGGGCTACGTGCGCGAGGACTACGCCATTGCCTTGATCGAGAAAGGCGGCTTCCGGCTCGCCGGTAGATCGGAGATCAATGCCAATCCGCGCGACACGAAGGACCATCCGGAAGGAGTGTGGACGCTTCCGCCCACCTTTCGCCTCAAGGACAAGGATCGCGCGAGGTACGCGGCGATCGGGGAAAGCGATCGGTTCACGCTAAAGTTCTTGCGGCGCGGCTAAACGGCCGCAACCCGCTGCCCGTCTTCGAGAAGCGCGGCACCTTCGGTCAGGCGAGCGCACTGCTATTCTGTCGCGCGTGATCGACAGAATCGCGAAGCGCTTGCGGGCGTGGATCGAAAAGCGCTACGGCACGTCGGAACCGGCGGTGGCCAGGGACGGCTACGGATCCGGAGATCCCTACTACGGCAACGTCACAGCAGATTCGCTGCACTACGAGCAAGGGCCGCTGTCGATCAAGTTCCAGCTGTCCGCGCACCAGGAATCGGGACAGGTCGACCAATGGGACGTCGAGATCACCGGAGCCGACAATGCGGATCGGGATGCGCTGCGTGAGCTTTTCCACTGGCGGCACGCTGGCGCCCACCTGAACAATCACATCGTGCCGAGGTTCCGCTTCAATGGCGTCGAGCTGGGATTTCTCCCATTCACGATCGAGGTGGCGGACTGCAAGTATTCCGAAGGTCCGGGCAATGTCTCCTCGACCGATTACCGGCTGATCGCCTCGGACGGTGAGCTATCCGTAGAGATCGAGTGCTCGGATCGCAGTGGCATCAAGACCTTCGAGTTCCGCGGACAACAGTATTGGGTTCAGGTTTACGGAGAAGGCGAAAGGATCGGCTATGGCGCCTTCCCTGGGTAACCTGTACCGCGAGGTCAGCGCGTAATCACCGGCTCGAGCGACGCAAGCATCCAGCGCGCGAGCCCGGTGATCCGGGCATCCTCGTGCTGCTGGCCCATCAGCTGAACGCCGACCGGCAAGCCACCGACTGCGAGGAGCGGCATCGTCAGCGCGGGCGCGAACAGCATCGAGCTAGGGGCGTTGAATACAAAATCGCCGGTAGGACGCGGCGCAAGTGGCTGCCCCGGCAAGTCGCCCGACCACAAAGGCGCCGGCCCGGGGCACGAAAGCGTGATTGCTGCATCGGCAAGCGGTGCGATCGCGGCGTGGCGGTGCTGCGCGGCGCTACGCTCCACAAGTGCGCCCTGATATTCGGCGACGCTCATCGCCTCCGCGCGGGCAAGCGTGGCCTTGGCGCGCGCGCTCAGCCCGCTCGGATGCTCATCGAGCAGGTTGCGCTGATACCAGCGGTTTTCCCAGTGCGTGATCGAATTGCACACCGCGCGACCCCTGGCGATCGCCTGCTCGAGCGCTTCGATCAGCGGATGATCCTTGCGACGCAGGAGCGTGACTCCGCTCGCGCGCAACTGCTCGAGCAACGTTTCGAATGCCGACTTGCTCGCATTGTCGAGTTGCGCCCAGCCTTCGGTCTCGAGGACGATCAGCCGCTGGGGCTTCACCGTCGCGGGCGTTGAGCGCGGCCCGCACAGTCCCAGCTTTCCGGGATCGCCTCCTGCGCGATTCGCGATTTCGATCGCCACCTGCCACAGGTCTTCGATCGATCCGGCATGCACGCCGGTCGTGCTCTGGCTCGTCGTCTGGCGCTCGCCGCGATGGATGCCGCCTTGCGTAGGTTTCAGCGCGAGCGTGCCGCAATAGGCGGCAGGGCGGATCACCGATCCACCGACCTGCGTGCCGAGTGCCGCCGGCACCATCCGTGCCGCGATCGCGGCGGCTGATCCCGAAGACGAGCCGCCCGGCGTACGCGCCGGATCCCAGGGATTCGTCGTCGGTCCCGGCTGCGTTCCGCCGAGTTCCGCCGTCACCGCCTTGCCGAACACCACCGCTCCCGCCTGCCGCAGCGCCCAGACCGCGGCGTTGTCACGCTTCGGAAAATTGCCGCGATAGGCTTCGCAGTTCATCTCCGTAGGCATGTCCTTCGTTTCCAGCAGATCCTTGATCGCGACCGGCATGCCGTCGATCGGCGAGAGCGGCCTGCCGGCTTTCCAGCGCGCGGTGCTTGCATCCGCGGCGGCGCGCGCGCCGTCTTCATTCAGGAAAGCGAAGGCTTTGACCACCGGCTCGCGCGCAGCAATCGTTTCGATCGAGCGCTCCAGATAGGCGCGCGGCGTGTCCGTGCCGTCGCGAAAGCGCGGCAGCGCGTCGTAAAACGTCAGCGCCTGGAAACTTCTCGGGTCGTAGCTCATCTACGCGATCACCGTGCCTTTGGCAGCCAGCTCCCGCAGCAGCTTTGGCGGCTCGAACCGTGGCCCGCATTTCTTCGCCAGCTCGTCCGCGCGCTTGACGAACTTTGCTGCGCCAATGTGGTTCACGTACTGCAACGCACCGCCGGTCCACGTCGGAAACCCGATGCCGAAGATCGATCCGATGTTTGCATCGTGCACCGTGGTCAGCACGCCTTCCTCGAGGCAGCGCGCGGTCTCGATGGACTGGCGATAAAGGAGTCGCTCCTTCAGCTCCTCGAAGTCCCAGGCCGCGCCCGGCTTGCCGAAGATCTTCGCCAGCTCCGGCCACAGGAACTTCTTGCCGTCCTTCGGGTACTCGTAAAAACCGCCGCCGCCGGCACGCCCGGGGCGCTTGAATTCCCGCACCATGCGCACGATGACTTCCTGTCCGGGCGAGATCGGCGGCACGGGCTTTCCTTCCGCCTTCAGGTCCGCGACAGTCTGCTCCATCACGTGCACCGAGAGCGACATCGAGGTCTCGTCGATTACGGCGAGCGGACCGACCGGCATGCCGGCAAAGCGGGCCGCGTTCTCGATCAGCGCAGCCGGCAGGCCTTCGGCGAGCATCGCGCAGCCTTCCTGCACGAACGTGCCGAACGTGCGGCTGGTGTAGAAGCCGCGCG
>DASUMM010000102.1:0-3977 GCA_036277655.1 Burkholderiales bacterium
GGGAAGCGGCCGCCGCGGCCCCAGTCGCCGCGCCCTCGCCGCCGCCGGTAGATCCGGCGCAGATCGCTGCCGGACATGCGCAAGCGCTTGCGTCTGCGACTTCGCGCGAAGAGCGTGCGCGGGCGCTCGCCGAGCTGATCGCGCTTTCGCGGGCGAGCAATGGAGCGGCGACGCAACACATCGCCGACTTCGAGAAAAACTACGACGCGATGAAGCAGACGCTTGCCAAGTCCGCATGGTGGACGAGCGGCAACGGCGCACCGCCACCGCAGGCCGCCCGCTGGATGGAAGATGCGGAGCTGCTGGCCGCACAGGGCGACCGGCCGGCGATGCTCGACATGGCATTTGCGCTTGGGCAGGGTCGCTCGGCGAGAAAGGATCGCGCCGCTGCGGTGGAAACGTATTTGCGTGCGATGGCAATTTCGGCGGGCGCCGATGCGTTCTCGCAGCGAATCCGCCTGTCGGCGTCGCGCGGGCTGACGATCGTGTTGAACGCAATCGTCGAGCACAAGGACGCCGAGGCCGCCGCACGCGTGCGGCCCGCGCTGCAGGCGAACGCGGATCTCGGCGCCGCCGGGATGAAGTACTACCTTGGTCTCTTCAATGAGTGCGTGCACCGCCCCGCGGATCTGAATGCAGCGCGCGAGTGGTACCGCAAGGCGGCAGCCGATCCCGCGTGGAGGGCGATCGCCGAGAGGAAGACCGAGCTGCTCGGCAAGTGGTGCCCGCGCCCGGTCCGGGCGTAACCCGGTCGAGCGTTCGGGGCGCTTTGCGGTGTCCTGAGGGACCTCTAGAATCGCACGGGGACTTCTTCCGTGCACCTGCAACTCGATTCGCTGCTGCATCGCCACGCGCGCTATCGGCCCGCCGCGCCCGCGGTGACGTTCGAAGAGCGCACGCTCGACTGGCGCGCGTTCGAAGCGCGAGTCAATCGCGTGGCGCACATGCTCGTTTCGCTCGGCATCGGCAAGGGCGACAAGGTCGCGACGGTCGCGGGCAATTCGATGGAGCTGCTGGAGACGTTCTGGGCCGTGCCGATGCTGGGCGCGGTGCTGGTTCCGCTCTCGCCACTGCTCCTGCCCTCGGGCCTTGCCAGCCTGCTCGCCGATTCGGATGCGAAGTGCGTCGTCACCGAGCGGGCGATGCTGCCGGTCCTGAAGAAAGTCGAGGCGGAGCTGTCGGCCGAACTGCGCGCGCGCATCCTTCTCGTCGATGGAACCGAGCCGGGCACGCTCGACTACCGGGGGCTGTCGGCGGGCGCGAGCGCGGAAGCCCCGCCGCGGGCCGCGATCGAGGAAACCGACGTCTACAACATCATGTACACGAGCGGAACGACCGGGATGCCGAAAGGCATCCTGCATTCGCATTTCACCCGCTCGATGTACGGCCTGGTGCTCGGCTCCGCGTTCCGCGTCACCCCGGAGACGGTCGCGCTGCATACCGGCGCGCTGATCTTCAACGGCGCGT
Organism: Burkholderiales bacterium; assembly: GCA_036277655.1. Taxonomy (GTDB): domain Bacteria; phylum Pseudomonadota; class Gammaproteobacteria; order Burkholderiales; family SG8-39; genus 2-02-FULL-66-14. The sequence continues at coordinate 1,468 of DASUMM010000102.1, forward strand.
TCGTCACCATGATGCCGACGTTCTATCAGGGCGCGCACTTCATCGTGCACCGGCAATTCGACGCTGCGCATGCCATCGAGGCGATCGAGCGCCATCGCGTCACGCACATGATGGTGGTGCCGACCCAGATCATCGCGATGCTCGCCTCGCCTGCATTCTCGCCCGCGCGACTCGAATCGCTGCAGATGATCCTCTCGCTCGGCGCGCCGCTCCTGAAGGAGCACAAGGATCGGCTGAACGCGCTCCTTCCCGGGCGCTTTCACGAACTCTATGGACTGACCGAAGGCTTTCTTACGATCCTCGACAAGACCGAGGCCGTGCGCAAGGCAGGCTCGGTCGGCGTGCCGGCGCCCTACAACGAGATGCGCATCGTGCGCGAGGACGGAACCGACGCTGCGGCGGGAGAAGTCGGCGAGATCGTCGGGCGCGGGCCGATGCTGATGCTCGGCTACTACAAGCGGCCGGATCTGACCGCGCAGGCGTTGCGCGACGGCTGGCTCTACACCGGCGACATGGGCTATGCCGATGACGAGGGTTACCTGCACCTCGTCGACCGCAAGAAGGACATGATCGACTCGGGCGGCGTGAAGGTCTACCCGCGCGACATCGAGGAGATCGCGGCCCGCCATCCGGCGATTCGCGACGTCGCGGTGTTCGGCGTGCCGGACGAGAAGTGGGGCGAAACGCCGGTTGCGGCGGTGATCCTGTCGACGAACGGCGCTGCGTCAGCCGAGGAGCTGCGCACCTGGATCAACGCGCGCGTGCAGGCGAAGTACCAGCGCGTAAGTCAGGTCGTGATTCACGAGGATTTTCCAAGGAGCGCCGCCGGCAAGACGCTTAAACGCGAGCTGCGCCAGCCTTACTGGGCGAGCCGCCAGCGCAACATCTGAGGGGAAGCGCTTGTTCACCGGAAAATGGTTCGAAGAAACGAAGGTCGGCGACATGTTCCACACGTCGCTGACCGTCACCGAGGCGCACCTGGTGCTCGCCGCTGGACTGTTCGGCGATTTCAATCCGCTGCATGTCGACGATACGCACGCTGCGCGCTCGCGCCTGGGCGGACGCGTGCTGCACGGCCCGTTCACGAGCGCGCTGATCTCCGCGCCAGCCGGGATGTACTTCCATGGCACGGCGATCGCCTACCTCGAGCACAATTGCCGCTTCAAGCTGCCGGTGCGGCCGGGCGATACGCTGAAGACGACCTGGAGGATCGTCGAGCGGATCGAGAAGCCACGCCACGAAGGCGGCATCGTGGTGATGCAGGCGCGCTGCGAAAACCAGCACGGCAACCTCGTCGCCGAGGCTGACGGCAAGATGCTGGTGGGAAACCGTCGCTAGGCGCGGCGGGATGCGCTGGTGAAGTTCAGGGATGGGCCGCTCACCCGCAGGGCGCCGGAGACGATCCGCTACGGCATTGGTCGCTGCGCACTCGGCGCGCTCTTGGTCGCCTCGAGCGAGCAGGGGATCGTCACCATCATGGTACGGAACACGCAGGCGCAGTTGATTCGCGACATCGGCGCGCGCTTTCGGAGGGCGAACCTCGTGCGCGACGAAAAGACGGGCAAAACCACGGTGGCAAAGGTCGCTCGCTACATCGCCGCGCCGTTCCGTCCCTTCGCGCTGCCGCTCGACGTCCGCGGCACCGACTTGCAGCAGCGTGTGTGGGCCGAGGTGCGCAAGATCCCGTTCGGGGAGACTTCCACCTACACGAAGATCGCCGAAGCGATCGGCAGGCCGCGCGCGATCCGGGCGGTCGCCGCCTCCTGCTCGCGCAGCTGGTTTGCTTTCGCGGTGCCGTGCCACCGCGTGCTGCACAAGGGCGGCGCAACGCCGGCCAACCGCCGCGACGGCCGCCAGTACCGCTGGGTCGATTACGAGGCGAAGCTCGCCGCGAGGCGGCAGCGGTAGTCGAAACTTCCGGGCGGTGGATGTGGGCGTTGCATTGCCCCGAGCTATCGCTCAAAGGCGGTGGGCTTGATCGAGACGGACGCGGCCGCTAGGTCTGGATCACCGCCGGGCGTGCCGGCGTGATGCGCGTTGCATTCCTGCGGTCCGGCATTGGAGAGCAATTGCCGGCGCTTGACGCGCCCGTATCGGTTCGATGGAAAGGATCGTAGCCGGGCGCGGGCGGGGCCTTGCTGAACGCGCCCGCCGGCGGCGACAGATGCTCGAGGTGAATCCAGTTCGCATTCGCCTCTACCCAGGCGGCGACGATGGCGACGACGAGCAGCAGCTTGAGGACCGGTGCGAGGGTTTCTGCGTAGCGCGACATGGCTTTGTCTCCCTGCGTCGCGGTTCGATGGACGCGAAGGCATGCTAGTGCGGCGCGCGGCAGGAATCAGCCGGTAAAGCACGAAACCGCCTGTCGTATGGCGTTGACAGGTGTCAGGAAATCGCGCTGCGGCCGGCGGAACCCAGGTAGGAAGCGAGGTGTTCGGCGAGGTCGTGCGTGTCTGCCGCGGCGCCGTCGATGAGACTTGACTTGCGCCGGCGCAGGAACGGCAACCCGA
>DASUMM010000103.1:0-5648 GCA_036277655.1 Burkholderiales bacterium
CGCAGATGAAGAGTGGCGATCAGCTCGATCTCGTGCGCGAGCGCGAAAATCCCCACGATGCCAACGCCGTGCGCGTCGAGTGGCGCGGCCGCAAGCTCGGCTACGTGCCGCGCAGCGAAAACGGCGCGCTCGCGTGGGCCATGGATCGCGGCGAGGTTCTGAAGGCACGTGTGAGCCGCCTGATCGAACATCGCAACGCCCGGCGCAGGATGGAATTCGAGGTCTACCTCGAATGAGCCGTGTAGAATTTGCGGCCATGGGACATGCGGAGAATGGCGCAGCGATCGCAGCTCGCATCGCCGCGCACTTCTCGGAGAGTGCGAGCCTCAAGGTGCAGGCCGCGGCGCAGCTGGCGGAGCCGCTGGCGCGCGGCGTCGACCTGCTGGTGGCCTCGCTTTCCTCGGGCGGAAAGATCCTCGCGTGCGGCAACGGCGGCTCGGCCGCCGACGCGCAGCACTTTGCCGCCGAACTCGTCAATCGCTTCGAGGCCGAGCGCCCGCCGCTCGCCGCGGTCGCGCTGACGACCGATTCTTCCACGCTCACCTCGATCGCCAACGACTACGAGTTCGTGCAGGTATTCGAAAAGCAGGTGCGCGCCATCGGGCGCAAGGGCGACGTGCTGCTCGCGATCTCCACCAGCGGCGGCTCGCCCAACGTGGTGGCTGCCGTTCGCGCCGCGCACTCGCTCGGCATCGGCGTCCTCGCGCTTACCGGACGCGGTGGCGGCGCCCTCGGTGCCGCGCTCGCGCCGGGCGACGTACACATCTGCGTGCCGCATGCCCGGACGGCGCGCATCCAGGAAGTGCACCTGCTTGCGCTGCACTGCCTGTGCGACGGGATCGATTTTCGGTTATTCGGAGCCAAGCAATGACGAGGGGAACGAAAGCGAAGTTCATGCTCGCGCTCGGCGCGCCGTTGTGCGCGCTTGCGCTGCAAGGCTGCATCGAGACGGCGGCCGTGGCGGTCGGGATGGGCGTCTATTCGGCGATCGACCGGCGCACCACCGGCGCCCAGGTCGACGACGAGGGAATCGAGTTGCGGGCCTCGACCCGCATCCGCGAGCGCTTCGGCGACCGTGTGCACGTGAACGTGACGTCGTACAACCGCGCGGTGCTGCTCACTGGCGAGGTGCCGGACGAGGCGACGAAAACCGAAATCGAAAGGCTGGTGGCGCCCCTGCAGGGCGTGCGCGGGGTGACGAACGACCTTCAGGTGGGCGGCATCTCCGCCTATTCGGCGCGCGCGAGCGACGCCACGATCACCGGCAAGGTGAAGGCCCGCTTCGTCGACGCAAACCGGTTCAATGCGGTCCACGTCAAGGTGGTGACCGAGATGAACACGGTCTACCTGATGGGCCTCGTCACCGAAAAGGAAGCGAACGACGCCACCGAGCTTGCGCGCACCACTTCGGGCGTGCGCAAGGTGGTCAAGGTGTTCGAATATTGCCGCCCCGGCGACGACGCCTGCCGCCCGCGCCAGGCCTCCAAAGGCGGAGAGCCGAAGCGCTAGTCGTGCCGTTCGCGCGGCCCGCCTTCGAGCGCAAGATTCACGCCCCGCAGGAGGCGGCGCGCTGGCAGGCGGAGCTTGCGAGGCCGCTCGTGTTCACGAACGGCGTGTTCGACCTGCTGCATCGCGGGCACGCTACCTATCTGGCCCAGGCAAGGGCGCTGGGCGCTGCCTTGCTCGTCGCGCTGAATGGCGACGCATCCGCGCGCAGGCTCGGCAAGGGCCCGGACCGGCCGATGAATCCGCTGGAAGACCGGCTTGCGCTCGTCGCGGCGCTGGAGGCGGTCGATGCGGTCACCTGGTTCGACGAAGACACGCCGCTCCAGTTGATCCGCGCCTGCGCGCCGCAGGTGCTCGTCAAGGGCGGCGACTGGCCGGTCGAGCGGATCGTCGGCGCAAGCGAAGTGCTGGCGGCCGGCGGCAAGGTGTTCTCGATCCCGTTCGAGCACCTGCGCTCGACCACGGCGCTCATCGAGCGGATCAGGAAAGCCTGAGCTCGAAGTAGAGCGCGCCCGGCGTGGGCTGCGCTGCATAGGGGCCGCGCTCGCGAAATCCAAGCGAGCGGTAGAGCGCGATGGCTTCGAGCATCGACGGAAGGGTGTCGAGAAAGACCGACCCGTAGCGCTGCTCGCGTGCGGCAGCAATGACGTTGCGGGCAAGCTCGCGCCCGAGGCCGCTGGAGCGAAACGGCTTTCGCACGTAAAGGCGCTTCATTTCGCAGCTCTCGCCCAGAGGGCGCAGTGCGACGCATCCCGCAACCGACCCGCCGCTGCGCGCAAGGAACAAGCGTCCGGCGGGTGAGGCGTATTCGCCGGGCAGCGACGCCAGCTCTTCGGCGAACGTTGCGAAACAACAGGGCGCGTCGACCTCCGCGACGTACTCGCGAAACAGCGCTCTTGCCTGCTCCAGGTCGGCGGCGCCGGAGGCCGTGGAAATCTCCAACACGGAGGCATTTTCGCGCCCTGCGGCGGGGCCGTCCATCGGGTTATCATGCCGCCATGCGGCTGCACCAGATCAAGATCGACTACGCATCCGAGCAGGACCGCCTGATGATGCAGCTTGCCACGAACGACGGCAACGAAGTTCGCATGTGGCTGACGCGCCGGTTCGTGAAGCTGCTGTGGCCGCTCCTCATCAAGCTCGCCGAGGAAGCAAGCCCGCGCATCCGCACGCAGGCCGACCCCGAGGCGCGGCTTGCGCTGTTGAACCTCGAGCACGAGGAAGCGATGTCGCGCGCCGATTTCTCCAAGCCCTACGACGACACGCTGCGTGCGATGCCGCTCGGCACCTCCCCGCTGCTGCTGGCGCGCATCCAGACCGGTCATGATTCGAACGGCCAGCCAGTGGTGGCGCTGCATCCGGTCGAAGGGCAGGGCGTCACGCTGACGTTCGATTCGGTGCTGCTGCACTCGGTATGCCGGCTGCTGCAGGCCGCGGTGCAAAAGAGCGACTGGGACATGGAGCTGAAATTACCGAGCCTCGTCCCGCCGCACGCCAGCGAGCGCAGCGCCCGCACGATCAACTGACCGCCGGCGGCTAACCGGCCTCTTCGCGGCGCAGCGCATCGAGCCGCGCTGAAGCATGCAGCCAGTCTTCCTCGGCCTGCGCCAGTAACGCATCGACGCGCGCCCGGGCCATGGTGAGCTCCTTCAGTCGAGCGGCGTTCTCGCCCCCTTCATAGAGCGCAGGCTCGGCGAGCGCTTCGCGCAGCGACTCGGCTTCGCCGCTCAGTTGCGAAACGCGCGCTTCGATCGCCGCGATCTCCTTCTCCAGCGGCTGCACGCGCTTACGCAGCGCCGCGCGGCTCTGCGCTTCGCTGCGCCGCTCGTCGCGCCGGCTGGGACGCTCCGGCGCCGGGCGGCGGCTGCGCTCTTCCTTCAACTTTTCCTGGCGGTAGTCCTCGAGGTCGCCGTCGAATTCGCGCACGCCGCCGTCGGCGACCACCAGGATGCGATCGGCGCAGGCGGAAAGGAGGGCACGGTCGTGTGAGACGATGACCAGCGCGCCCTCGAACGACTGCAGCGCGATCACCAGCGAGCGCCGCATCTCGAGGTCGAGGTGGTTGGTCGGCTCATCGAGCAGCAGCAGGTTCGGCCGCTGGCGCACCAGCGCGGCGAGCGCAAGGCGCGATTTCTCGCCGCCCGAGAGCGGACCGATCGGCCGCTCGGCGCGTTCGGCCGGAAAGCCGAAGCGGCCGAGGAAGTCGCGCAGCTGCTGCTCGCGCTCGCCCCGATAGAGGCGCGTCATCATCTGTAGCGGCGTCTCGTCGGTGCGCAGCGTCTCAACCTGGTGTTGCGCGAAGTGGCCGACCACGACGTCGCGCGCAACGCGCCGCTCGCCCGCGAGCGGCGCAAGTTCTCCGGCAAGCAGGCGCACCAGCGTCGTCTTGCCGTTGCCGTTGGCGCCGATCACCGCCAGCCGGTCCGAGCGGGTCAGCGCAAGCGAGACATTGCTGATCACCGGCTTCTCGCCATAGCCGGCGGCAGCCTCCTCGAGTTCGAGGATCCGCTCGGGCTCGCGCACCGGTTTTTCGAAGCGGAACTGGAACGAATCGCCGGCGTAGACCGGCGCCACGCGAACCATGCGCTCGAGGCGCTTCAGGCGGCTCTGCGCCTGGCGCGCCTTGGTCGCCTTGGCGCGAAAGCGCGACACGAACGACTGGATGCGCTCGACCTCACGCTCCTGGCGTGCGGCGGCCGAGCGCTGCTGCTCCACTTCCAGTGCGCGCAGGCTTTCGTACTGCGAGTAGTTGCCGGTGTAGAGCCGCACGACGCCGATCCGCTCGCCCGGAACGATCGCCAGCGTGTGGTCGGTCGCGCGGTCGAGGAAGTCGCGATCGTGCGAGACGAGGAGCAGCGTGCCCGGGTAGCCGCGCAGCCAGTTCTCCAGCCACAGGATCGCATCGAGGTCGAGATGGTTCGTCGGCTCGTCCAGCAGCAGCAGGTCGGAAGGACGCGCGAGCGCGCGGCCGAGGTTCAGCCGCATGCGATAGCCGCCGGAGAATTCGCGCACTGCGCGCTCGCCGTCGCTTTCCCGGAAGCCGAGGCCGGCGAGGATCGCAGCCGCCCGCGAGCGCGCCGAGTATCCGCCCGCGTTTTCGTAGCGCTCGTGCGCCTCGGCGATCTGCTCGCCATTGCCCGTGCGCTCGGCGTCTGCGATCGCGCGTTCGGCTTCCCGCAGCTCCTTGTCCGCATCGAGCAGATAGTCAAGCGCGCGGCTCGCAAGCGGCGGCGCCTCCTGCTCGATGCGCGCGATGCGCACGCCCGGCTGGATCACGCATTCGCCCGCGTCGGCGGCAAGTTCGCCCGCGAGCAGCGCAAGGAGGCTCGTCTTGCCGCTGCCGTTGGCGCCGGTCAGGCCGACCTTCCAGCCACGCTCGAGCGAGAGCGAGACGCCTTCGAAGAGGCGATGCGCGCCGTGGGCGATCGCGAGGTTCCGCAGCAGGATCATGGGGCGCGGAGTATAATTTGCGCTCCTTGCATCCATGGACCCCGCGTCATTTCTTCTTCTGGTTTTGAAGCCTTAGGCCTGGCAGCACCGCTCCTGCAGGCGGTTCGAGAACTCGGTTACCAGCAGCCCACCCCCGTTCAGCAGCAGGCCATTCCCCTGGTGCTCGAAGGTCGCGACCTCATGGGAGGCGCGCAGACCGGCACCGGCAAGACCGCCGCGTTCGCGCTGCCGACGCTGCAGCGCCTGAGCCAGTTCGCCAGCACTTCCGCTTCGCCCGCACGGCACCCGACGCGCGCGCTGATCCTCACGCCGACGCGCGAGCTTGCCGTGCAGGTGTTCGAGAGCTTCCGCGAATACGGCAAGCACGTGCCGCTGCGAAGCGCCGTCGTATACGGCGGGGTCGACATGGATGCACAGATCGCCGAGCTGCGGCGCGGCGTCGAGATCCTCATCGCCACGCCCGGGCGCCTGCTGGATCACGTGCAGCAGAAGACCGTAATGCTCGGCCAGGTGACGGTGCTGACGCTCGACGAAGCCGACCGCATGCTCGACATGGGGTTCATGCCGGACATCAAGCGCATCCTTGCGCTCCTGCCGCGCGAGCGCCAGAACCTGCTCTTCTCCGCCACCTTCCCCGACGAGATTCGCACGCTGGCGAAGCAGCTGCTGCGCAATCCGGCAGAAGTGCAGGT
>DASUMM010000104.1:0-7910 GCA_036277655.1 Burkholderiales bacterium
ACCACACGAGCGCCACTGCGAGCGGCAATCCCACCACCAGGAAGGCCGCCAGCAGCAGCGCGGGAAACGACTTCGGGTAACGATTGGAACTCAGGCCGATTTGCATCCGGTCCCTATAATAATCCCCGCTATATGACGCCACGTATTTATCTGGTCGCCGCGATCGCCGCCAACGGCGTGATCGGCGCGCAAGGAAGGCTGCCGTGGCACCTGCCGGAAGACCTGCGACGCTTCAAGCAGATCACGCTCGGCCACCCGGTGGTAATGGGCCGCAAGACGTGGGAATCGATCGGCAAGCCGCTCCCGGGGCGCGAAAACATCGTCATCACCCGGCGGCGCGACTATCGCGCGCCGGGCGCCGTCCTTGTAGCGTCGCTCGACGAAGCGCTCGCCCATTGCAAGGACCAGGATCGCGTCTATGTCATCGGCGGCTCGGCAGTGTTTCGCGCCGCGCTTCCGATCGCGACCGGTCTCGTCCTGACCGAAATTCACCGCGACTATGCGGGCGACGTGTACTGGCCCGAGATCGATCGCACGGCATGGCGCGAGGCCAAGCGCGAGACGCACGTCGGGGCGAACGGGATTCCGTTCGACTTCGTGCACTACGAAAGGGCGCGAGACGCCTGAGCCTAAATGCGCGGCAGCGTCACGCCGCGCTGCCCCTGGTACTTGCCACCGCGGTCCTTGTAGGACGTCTCGCAGACCTCGTCGGACTCGAGAAAAATCACCTGCGCGACGCCTTCGTTGGCGTAGACCCGGGCCGGGAGCGGCGTCGTGTTGGAGAACTCCAGCGTGACGTGTCCCTCCCACTCCGGCTCGAGCGGCGTTACGTTGACGATGATGCCGCAGCGTGCATAGGTGGACTTCCCCAGGCAGAGCGTGAGCACTCCCCGCGGGATGCGGAAGTATTCCACCGTGCGCGCGAGCGCGAACGAATTGGGCGGGATGATGCAGACGTCGCCGCGAAAATCGACGAAGTTCTTCTCGTCGAACCCCTTCGGATCGACGATCGTCGAATTGATGTTGGTGAAGATCTTGAATTCGTGCGAGCAGCGGATGTCGTAGCCGTAGCTCGAAGTGCCGTAGGAGACCACCCTGCGCCCGTCAACCTCCTTTACCTGCGTCGACTCGTACGGCTCGATCATGCGCTGCTCCGCCGCCATGCGGCGGATCCAGCGATCGGACTTGATGCTCACGGTTTGCCTCGCTTCTCCCCTGTCTGCGACTGACCTCAGGTGTTCTGAACCACGATATTGGGAAACTTCGACGTCATGTCCTTCTGCGACTCCGCGATCTTGACGGCGCAGCGCCGCGCGATCGCCTTGTAGATCGCCGCCACGCGGCCATCAGGGTCCGACACGACCGTGGGCTTGCCGGAATCGGTTTGCGCACGGATCTCGGCATCGAGCGGCAATTGGCCGAGCAGCTCGGTGCCGTAGTCCTTCGCCATGCGCGCCGCACCGCCCTCGCCGAAGATGTGGCTCTCATGGCCGCATTTCGGGCACACGTGCAGCGCCATGTTCTCGACGATGCCGAGAATCGGGATGCCGACTTTCTCGAACATCTTGAGTCCCTTGCGGGCGTCGATCAGCGCGATGTCCTGCGGCGTGGTGACGATCACCGCGCCGGTGACCGGTACCTTCTGCGCCAGCGTGAGCTGGATGTCTCCGGTGCCCGGGGGCAGGTCGACGACCAGGTAATCGAGGTCGCGCCAGCGCGTGTCCTTGAGCAGCTGCTCGAGCGCCTGCGTCACCATCGGCCCGCGCCATACCATCGGCGTGTCGGCGTCGATCAGGAATCCGATCGAGATCGCCTGCAGGCCGTGGCCTTCCATCGGTTCCAGCATCTTGCCGTCGCGCGTCTCCGGGCGCCCGGAAATTCCGAGCATCATCGGCTGCGACGGCCCGTAGATGTCGGCATCCAGGATGCCGACGCTCGCGCCCTCGGCCGCCATCGCGAGCGCCAGGTTGACCGCGGTGGTCGACTTGCCGACGCCGCCCTTGCCGGAGGCGATGGCGACGATGTTCTTGATGCCGGGAATGAGCTTGACGCCGCGCTGTACTGCATGCGCGACGACGGCGGAGCGCACCTGCACGTTCGCGCTCGCGGCGCCGGCGGACTTGAGCGCGTCGGCCACCTGGCGGCGAATCGGCTCGAACTGGCTCTTGCCCGGATAACCCAGCTCGATTTCGAGCGAAACCGCGTCGCCGGCGATGCGGACGTTTTTCACCGCGCGCGCGGACACGAAGTCCTTGCCAGTGTTCGGATCGGTGAGCGCGGAAAGCGCGGCCTTGACTTGAGCTTCGGAAATCGCCATTGGGGGATCGCTTCGAGAGGAGCGCGCTAGTGTAACGAAAGCGGAGCGCCGCGAACATGCGCCGCAAGGCGCTTTGCTAGAATCCGCGCTCCCCGTCTGGCGCATCCCGATGTCTTGCCGCAGGCTTTTCGTCACCACCGCACTCCCGTACGCGAACGGGTCGCTGCACCTCGGCCACATCATGGAGTACATCCAGGCGGACATCTGGGTGCGGTTCCAGCGCATGCGCGGCCATGAGGTGCATTTCGTCTGCGCAGATGACGCGCATGGCGCACCGATCATGTTGCAGGCAGAAAAGGAAGGCGTGACCGCCGAGCAGCTGATCGGGCGCATCGCCGCGGAGCGTCCGAAGGTGCTGAGAGGCTTTCACCTATCGTTCGACCACTGGCACTCGACACACTCGCCCGAGAACACGTGGCTGTCGCAGGACATCTATCGCCGCCTGCGCGCCGATGGGCTCGTCTACGCGAAATCGATCGAGCAACAGTACGACCCCGTGAAGGGAATGTTCCTGGCCGACCGCTACATCAAGGGCGAGTGCCCTCGCTGCGGCGCTGCCGACCAGTACGGCGACTCATGCGAGAACTGCGGCTCGGTCTATCCGCCGACCGAGCTGAAGAATCCCCGCTCGACGCTGACCGGCGCGACGCCCGAGATCCGCTCTTCGGAGCACTTCTTTTTCAAGCTCTCGGATGCGCGCTGCAAGCAGTTCCTGCGCGACTGGCTGCAACGCCCCGGGCGCCTGCAGCCGCAGGTCGTCAACAAGGCACGCGAGTGGCTGGAGGGCGAAGGCGACCACGCGCTCGGCGACTGGGACATCTCCCGCGACCCGCCGTACTTCGGCATCCGGGTGCCCGACATCGCCGAAGAGAAGTACCTCTACGTGTGGCTCGACGCGCCGATCGGGTATCTCGCGTCGCTCAAGCGCTATTTCGAGTCGGGCGAAGCGAAGGCGCGCGGCGAGCCGCGCACTTTCGAGCAATTCCTCACGGCGCCGGACACCGAGCAGATCCATTTCATCGGCAAGGACATCATCTATTTCCACACGCTGTTCTGGCCGGCGATGCTGCACTTCGCGGGCTCGCCCTACCGGGTGCCCGACCATGTCTACGTGCACGGATTCATCACGGTGTCCGGCGAGAAGATGGGCAAGCGCCGCGGCAACAAGATCGATCCGCTGCACTACCTCGAAACCGGGCTCAACCCGGAATGGCTGCGCTACTACATCGCAGCAAAGCTGAACGCGAACGTCGAGGATCTGGACTTCAATCCGGACGATTTCCTGGCGCGGGTCAATAGCGACCTGGTGGGCAAATACGTCAACATCGCGAGCCGCGCCGCCGGATTCGTGAACCGGCTGGCCGCAGGGCGCCTCGCCTATGCGGGCGACGTGGATGCGCTTCGCCAGGACGCCAGGGCGGCCGCCGATGCCTGCGCCCAGTGCTATGAAGCTCGCGAATTCGGTAAGGCCGTGCGCGACGCGATGCAGATCGCGGACCGGCTGAACGAGGAATTCGATCGGCGGCAACCGTGGAACCTCGCCAAGGACAGGGAAAAGCACGCCGAGCTGCTCGACGTTTGCTCGCGCGCGCTATACGGCTTCAAGCTGCTCAGCATCCTGCTCGCGCCGATCCTGCCGGCGACGGCCTCGCAAGTGTCTCGCGCGCTTTTCGGCCTCGACCGCGAACTCACCTGGGCGGACGCCGGAATCTTGCCGGAGCGCGTCGCACCGTTCCGGCACCTGATGCAGCGGGTCGAGGAAAAGCAGATTGACGCGCTGTTCGAGCCGCCGGCCGAAGCGCCGGCATCGCGCTCGCCGCAGACGCACGCCGTGCAACAGCAGCACAAGGGAACGCAGATGAGCGACACACAGGCCACGATCTCGATCGAAGACTTCGGCAAGCTCGACCTGCGCGTGGCGCGCATCGCCAAAGCCGAAGCGGTCGATGGCGCCGACAAGCTGCTCAAGCTCACGCTAGACTTGGGGGGCGAGACGCGTACCGTGTTCGCCGGAATCAAGGCGGCCTACCAGCCGGCTGACCTCGAGGGGCAGCTGACGGTGATGGTGGCGAACCTGGCGGCGCGCAAGATGAAGTTCGGCACCTCCGAGGGAATGGTGCTGGCGGCTTCGGGAGAGGGACCCGGGGTATTTCTGATCAAGCCGGACGCGGGAGCGATTCCGGGGATGCGAGTGAAGTAGAAGAAGGACAAGACGGAAGCTCTGGTTTCACCGCTGGCAGGTTCTCTGGCCGTGATCGCCGGCTGGCTGGCGATCGGCCTCATGGCGCTCGTTCCCGCGGGCAACGCGTTTTTTGCCCGCCGCCTGGCCTTCCCCCTTGGCACCATCGCCGGCCTCGCGCTGGCGATTTTCGGGCTGCAGGCGATCTGGCTGCCGGCGGAACAATCGACGCTGCCGCTCGGGTTGCCGGACCTGCCGTTCCACCTGCGAATGGACGCGCTGTCGGGCTTCTTCCTGCTGCTGCTGGGCGGGGTGTCGGCCGGCATCACGCTGTACGCGACCGGCTATTTCCGCGAGGAAAGCGCCGGCCGCATCACGCTGATCGGGCTGCTCTACCACCTCTTCCTCGCCAGCATGGCGCTCGTGGTGCTCGCCGACGACGCCTATCTCTTCATGGTGGCGTGGGAAACGATGGCCCTTTCGTCGTACTTCCTGGTCACCACCGATCACAGGATCCCGGCCATCCGCAGCGCCGGGTTCCTGTACCTGCTCATCGCGCATCTGGGTGCGATCACCATCCTGCTCTGCTTCGGGGTGATGCATGGCGGCGCGGGCGACTACACGTTCGCGACGCTGCGCGAAGCGAATCTTTCGCCCGGGTGGGCGACGGTCGCCTTCCTGCTGGCATTCTTCGGCTTTGGCGCCAAGGCCGGCATGCTTCCGCTGCATGCATGGCTGCCGGAAGCGCACCCGGCAGCGCCTTCGCCCGTCTCGGCGCTGATGAGCGGAATCATGCTGAAGACCGCGATCTACGGCATGGTGCGCGTGATCTACGACCTTCTGGGCAACGTGCGCTGGGAATGGGGCATCGTGGTGCTCGTGATCGGCGCCGGCACGACACTCTTTGGCGTGCTGTACGCGCTCATGCAGCACGACCTGAAGCGCCTTCTTGCCTATCACTCGGTCGAGAACATCGGCATCATCCTGCTCGGCCTTGGCATGTCGATGGTCTTCATCGGCTTCGGCCAGCCGGCGGCCGGCGCCCTCGGCCTCATCGCCGCGCTCTATCACACGCTCAACCACGCGGTGTTCAAGGGGCTGCTCTTCCTCGGCGCCGGCTCGATCCTGCACTCTTCGGGCCTGCGCAACCTGAACGACATGGGCGGGCTCATCCGCACGATGCCGGTGACGGCGTTCTATTTCCTCGTCGGCGCGCTCGCCATCTCGGCGCTGCCGCCGCTGAACGGGTTCGTGTCGGAGTGGCTGACGTTCCAGACCGCGCTGCAAGCCCCGGTCCTCGAGCATGGCGTGGTGCGCAGCATCCTGCCGCTCTTCGCAGCGACGCTCGCGCTTGCCGGTGCGCTCACCGCGATGTGTTTCGTCAAGGTCTACGGGATCGCTTTCCTGGGGCAGCCGCGCGAAGCCCAGCATGCTGGACCCAACCGCCCAGCGCACCCGGGACACGATTGCGGAGTGGCCGAGCGAATCGGCATGGCGTGGCTCGCCGCGGGCTGCTTCGTGCTTGGCCTCTTTCCCGCCTCGTTCCTGCTGATGCTGAATCGCATCAGCGAAGCGCTGACCGGTGCAGGGCTTCCCGATTCGGCGCTGGAGGCGAACTGGTTATGGCTCATCCCCACGCACGCCGCGCAGGCGAGCTACAGCCCGCTCATCTTCCTCGCGGTGATCGTCGCCGTGACGCTGCTGACATTCTTCCTCGTGCGGCGCTTCTATCATGGCCGCGTGCGCCTCGCACCGCCCTGGGATTGCGGCTTCCCGGCGCAGACCTCGCGCATGCAGGACACCGCGGACGCCTTCGGGCAGCCGATCCGCCACGTGTTCGGGCCGCTCTATCGCATGCACCGCGTCCTGCCGGGCCCGGAGGATCCGAAGCCGCGCTTCGTGCTCGAGATTGAGGACCGTCACTGGTACTGGCTGTACCTGCCGGTGGCGCGCCTGGCGAATTTCGTCTCGGCGAAAGTCGGACTGCTGCAGCAGGGACGGATCAGCATCTACCTGCTCTACAGCTTCGTCACGCTGATTGCGTTGCTGATCTTCATGCGATAGCGCCATGGAATCGGCCGCCGGCATCGCCTTCCAGGTCCTGCAGTCGGTGTTCGTCGTTCTCGCGGCGCCGCTCCTGATGGGCTGGGTGAACCAGTGCCGGGCGCGACTGCAAAACCGCGCGGCGCCGAGCCTGCTGCTTCCCTACTACACGCTGGCGAAGCTTTTCCAGAAGGATGCGGTGATCGCGCGCGACGCATCGCCGCTGTTTCGCATCACCCCATACGTGCTCTTCGGGTGCATGTGGCTGGCAGCGGGGATCGTGCCGGTGCTCGCGACCGACCTGCCGTTCGCGCCCGCTGCCGACATCATCGCGCTCGTCGGGGTGTTCGCACTGGCGCGCGTATTCTCCGCGCTCGCCGCGATGGACATCGGCACCTCGTTCGGCGGCCTCGGCGCACGTCGCGAGATGCTGATCGGCTTTCTCGCCGAGCCGGCGATGCTGATGACGATGTTCACCGCAGCTTTCATCTCCGGCTCGACCCAGCTGACGACGATCGTCGACACGCTCGCGCATCGCGAGTTCGCGATCTACCCGAGCCTCGCCTTCGCCGCGGTCGCTTTTCTGATGGTGCTGCTCGCCGAGAACGCGCGCATTCCGATCGACAACCCGACCACGCACCTGGAACTCACGATGATCCACGAGGCGATGATCCTCGAATACTCGGCGCGGCACCTGGCGCTGATCGAGTGGGCCGTCTCCATCAAGCTGTTTGCCTACATGACCATCGGCTTCGCGCTGTTCCTGCCGTGGGGCATCGCCGAAGCGGGCGATTGGGGGGCGCTGCCGCTTGCGTTCGCATCGCTCGGGCTCAAGCTCGCGCTCGCCGGCGCCGGGCTCGCGGTGCTCGAGGCGGTGAACGCCAAGGTGCGCCTGCTGATGGCGCCGGAGTTCCTGTCCACCGCATTCCTGCTTGCGGTGCTCGGCATGCTGATCCACTTCCTGATGCAGGGCTAGCGGGCCATGTCGTTCGCCAGCCAGCTCGTCAACCTGCTCGCGGCGCTTCTGCTGCTGATTGCGTTCGCGATGCTCTCGCAGCGCCGGATTCTGACGCTGATCCACCTGTTCGCCTGGCAGGGCGTCGCGCTCGCGGCTTCGACGTTCATCGTCGCCTACACCACCGATCAGGCGCATCTGTACTTTTCCGGCGCGCTCACGGTGCTGCTGAAAGTGATCCTGATCCCGTGGGTGCTGCACCGGTTGATCGACAGCCTCAATATCCGCTGGGATGTCGAGACGCTGATCAACATCCCGACCACGATGCTGATCGGCATCGGCCTGGTCATCTTCGCCTTCAACCTCGGCACGCCGATCGCGCAGTTCTCGACCTCGTTCGCGCGCGGCACGCTCGG
>DASUMM010000105.1:0-5250 GCA_036277655.1 Burkholderiales bacterium
GAACATCTCCACGATCGAGGTCGAGCACACGATCGTGAAGCATCCCGCCGTGCTCGAGGCGGCGGTCGTCGCCGTGCCCCATCCCAGGTGGGGCGAGGTGCCGAAAGCCTTCGTGAGCCTTCGCCCCGGCGCCGCGCTCACCGAGGAGGCGCTCATCGAGTTCTGCCGCGAGCGGCTGGCGCACTTCAAGTGCCCGAAGGCGGTCGAGTTCGGCGAGCTGCCGAAGACCTCGACCGGCAAGATCCAGAAGTTCCTGCTGCGCGAGAAGGCAAAATCGGCTTCCGCGATCGATTCCTGAGGACCCTGCCATGAGCGCCGTGCCGCAACCCGAGCCGCCAATCCTGCTGCGCGAGGATCATGAAGGGATCGCCCTTCTGACGATGAACCGGCCGCAGCAGATGAACCTGCTGACGAGCCAGATGATCGGCGCGCTGCAATCGGCGTTCGATGCCATCGCCGGGGATCCGGCCATTCGGGTGATCGTGCTTGCCGGCGCAGGCAAGGGCTTCTGCGCCGGGCACGATTTGAAGGAAATCCGTGCGCTCGGCGAGCTGCCGAAGATCGAAGCACTGTTCGGGCAGTGCAGCCGCATGATGCAGACGATTCCGAGGCTGCCGCAGCCGGTGATCGCGCGCGTACAGGGCGCGGCCGCCGCCGCCGGGTGCCAGCTGGTTGCGCAGTGCGATCTCGCGGTGGCGTCGGATGCCGCGAAATTCGCCACGCCGGGGGTCACCTGGGGCTTCTTCTGCTCCACGCCCGGAGTCGCCGTCGGCCGCAACCTGCAGCGCAAGCATGCGATGGAGATGCTGCTCACCGGCGACCTGGTCGACGCGAAGCAGGCCTTCGAATGGGGGCTCGTGAACCGGGTCGTGCCGGCCGCCGAGCTCGATGCCGAAGTCGAAAAACTTGCCCGCCATATCGCCGGCAAGCCGCCGGCCACGATCGCCGCCGGCAAGCGCGCCTTCTACCAGCAGATGGACCTCGGCGTGGAGAAGGCCTACGCGCTCGCCTCGACGGTCATCTCGTCGAGCTTCGCGCACGACGAGGGCAGGGAAGGAATGCAGGCCTTCATCGAGAAGCGGCCGCCGAGCTGGAAGTAGGCATGGGGCGGTACTTCGAAGACTTCGCGGTCGGCGACACCTACAAGCACTGGCCCGGCCGCACCATCACGGCGACGGACAACACCTGGTTCACGCTGCTCACGATGAACCAGCACCCGGTGCATTTCGACGAGGAATACGCGAAGCACACCGAATTCGGCAAGCCCCTTGTGAATAGTGCGCTCACGCTCGCCATCGTGGCCGGCATGAGCGTCGCCGACGTGAGCCAGCACGCGGTGGCGAATCTCGGCTGGACCGACATCCTGCTCCCGGCCCCGGTCTTCAACGGCGACACGCTGTACGCAGAGTCGACCGTGCTCGAGAAGCGCGCGTCGAAGTCGCGGCCCACGCAAGGCATCGTCACCGTGGCGACGCGCGCGTGGAAGCAGGACGGCACGACAGTGATGACCTACAAGCGGACGGTGCTCGTGCCGATGCGCGGACACGGCGCCATGGACCGGATGCGATGAACGCCTCGGACGAAGCCCAGATCCTCGATGCGATCTCGCGCTGGCTGGAGCGCGACGTGCGCGCGAAGGTGCGCGAGCTCGAGCACGACGACGTCTATCCCGAGGAGATGGTCGAGCGAATGAAGGAGTTGGGGCTCTTCGGCGCCACCATTCCGCAGGAGTACGGGGGCCTCGGGCTGCCGGCGGTCACCTACGCGAAGATCGTCGCGCGGATCTCCGAGGTATGGATGTCGCTCACCGGCATCTTCAATTCGCACCTCATCATGGCCTCGGCGGTGGCGCGCTATGGCACCGAGGCGCAGAAGCGGCGCTTCCTGCCGGAGTTCGCCAGCGGAGAAATTCGCGGCGGCCTTGCGCTGACCGAGCCGGATTGCGGAACGGACCTGCAGGCGATCCGCACGCGCGCGGTGCGAGATGGCAATTCGTACGTCATCAACGGCACCAAGACCTGGATCTCGAACGGCATTCACGGCAGCTGCTTTGCGCTGCTGGTGAAGACGAACCCGGCCGCCGAGCCGCGCCACAAGGGCATGAGCCTGTTCCTCGCGGAGAAAGGCGAGGGCTTTCGCGTCTCGAAGAAGCTGGAGAAGCTCGGCTACAAGGGGATCGATTCGGCGGAGCTCGTCTTCGAGGACTACCGCGTGCCGGCCGAATGCCTGATCGGCGGCGAGGAAGGGCGCGGTTTCCACCATGCGGTCGGCGGGCTCGAGCTCGGCCGCATCAACGTGGCGGCGCGCGGGGTCGGCGTGGCGAACGCGGCGCTGAAGGAAGCGGTTGCGTATTCGCAGGTACGCAAGACGTTCGGCAAACCGATCTGCGAGCACCAGGCCATCCAGCTGAAGCTCGGCGAGATGGCGACGCGATCCGAGGCGGCGCGGCTCCTGGTGGAAAACGCGGCGCGCGCCTACGACTCCGGCGAGCGCTGCGACATGGAAGCCGGAATGGCCAAGTATTTCGCCTCCGAAGCTGCGCTCGAGAACAGCATCGAGGCGATGCGCATCCATGGCGGCTACGGCTATTCGACGGAATTCAACGTCGAGCGCTATTACCGCGATGCGCCGCTGATGTGCATCGGCGAGGGCACCAACGAGATGCAGCGCATCATCATCGCGCGCCAGCTGATCGAGCGGAATCGCGCCTGATGCTGCCGCTGGAGGGCGTGCGCGTCCTCGCCGTCGAGGTCTACGGCGCAGGGCCGTTCGGCACGGCGCACCTGGCGGACCTCGGCGCCGAGGTGATCAAGATCGAGCATCGCGCGAGCGGGGGTGACGTGTCGCGCGCAGTCGGCCCGTATTTCCTCGGCGCGGACGACAGCCACTTTTTCCAATCGCTCAACCGCAACAAGAAATCCATCGCGCTGGATCTCAAGCATCCCGAAGGCAAGGCGGTGTTGCATCGGCTGGCCGCCAGCGCCGATGCGCTGATGGGCAACCTGCGCGGCGACCAGCCGGAAAAGCTTGGCATCACGTACCCGGATCTGGCGGTCGCGAATCCGAGCATTGTCTGCGCGCACCTGTCGGCCTACGGCCGCGACGGCTCGCGCAAAGCATGGCCCGGCTACGACTACCTGATGCAGGCGGAAGCGGGATATCTCTTCCTGAGCGGCGAGCCGGAGGGCCCGCCGGCGCGCATGGGCCTTTCGATCGTCGACTACGCGACCGGCACCACTTGCGCGCTGGCGCTCCTCGCAGGAATCCTCGAGGCTCGGCGCACGGGGAAGGGGCGCGACATCGACGTGTCGCTGTACGACGTGGCGATGCATCTGTTGAACTATCCGGCCGCGTGGTATCTGAACGAGAACCTGCAGACGAAGCGCGAGCCGCGCTCGGCGCATCCGTTCATCGTGCCGTCGCAGCTTTTTCGCACCGCGGACGGCTGGATCTTCGTGATGGCGCAGACGCAGGGATTCTGGGAGCTGCTCTGCGAGAAGCTCGAGCGGCCGGATCTGCGGGCGACGTATCCCGACTACGCTTCGCGGCGCACGCATCGCGACGATCTGGTGAAGTCGCTCGATGCAGAGTTCGCCCGACGAACGACCGATGCGTGGCTCGAGGTGCTGCGCGGCTCCGTTCCCTGCGGGCCGGTGTACGAGCTATCCCGCGCGCTCGAAAATCCGTACTTTCTCGGGCGAGGCGGCGTGCAGGTGTTCGATCACCCGCAGAAGCCGGGATTCAAGCTCGTGGCCAGTCCTTTCCGCATTGGCGAAACGCTGCCGGCGCGGCCCGCGCCGAAGCTCGGCGAGCACACCGAGGAGCTGCTGCGCCAGCTCGGATACGAGGACCGGGAAATCGAGCAACTGAAGCAAAGCGGAGCGATCGGATGAAGCTCGAAGGCATTCGCGTCCTCGATCTTTCGCTCTTCCTCCCCGGGCCGCTGATGACGCAGTTCATGGCCGATCATGGCGCCGACGTCATCAAGGTGGAATCGCTGCACGAAGGCGAGCCGAATCGCGAGATCGGCGCCAAGCGCGATGGTGTGAGCGTCTATTTCGCCAATACGCATCGCGGCAAGCGAAGTCTCGCACTCAACCTGAAGGACCCGGCTGGCGTCGAAGTGCTGCTGCGGCTCGCCGAGAAATCCGACGTCTTCGTCGAAGCGTTTCGTCCGGGCGTCGTCGATCGCCTCGGCATCGGCTACCGTCAGATCTCCGCGCGGGCGCCTGGAATCGTCTACGCCTCGATCTCGGCGTTCGGCCAGAAAGGGCCCTATAGCAGCCTGGCCGCGCACGACCTCGCCACTGAAGCGATGTCGGGAGTGCTTTCGCTGAACCGGGGCAGGGACGGCGCACCGACGATTCCCGGCTTGCCCGCCGGCGACATGCTCGCCTCGATGATCTGCTTGTCCGGCATCCTGATGGCGCTCTATCGCAGGAAGGAAACCGGCCAGGGCGACTATCTCGACATTTCGATGGCCGACTCGATCCTTTCGTGCATGCCGAACAACCTCGGCACCGCGATGGTGGAGCGACGGCAGCCGGACTTGAGCGAAGAGCGCTCGCTCGGTGGCAACGCGATGTACGGCATCTACGACACGCGCGACGGTGATTTCGTCGTGCTCGGCGCGGCGGAAATCAAGTTCGCGACCAATCTCCTCACCGCCCTCGGCCGGCCGGACCTGATCGAACTGTGCAAGCTGCCGCCCGGCCGCGGCCAGGATCCGGTGCGCGAATTCTTCCGCTCGACGTTCCGCACGAAGACGAAGGCGCAATGGATCGAGTGGTTCAAGGGACGCGACATCGCATTCGCGCCGGTACGGACGCTTCCCGAGGTGCTGGAAGACCCGCACTTCCAGGCGCGTGGCATGGTGCTCAAGGACGAGCGCGGCTGGGACCACATCGGCGTGCCGATCCAGTTTGCGAACGAGCCGGGACGTCCGCGATTCAACGCGCCGGCGCACGGCGAGCACTCGGCGCAAATCTTGCGTGACCTCGGGTACGCAGAAAGCGAGATCGAGCGGTTGCGCAAGGGCGACGTGGTCAGGAGCGTAACGGCAAAAGAAGGGGCCTCGAGGTGACCGTCCACGTGCTGAACCAGCTGGCAGCGCTCGTCGAGCAGGAACGCGAGGCTCTACTCTTGCGCTGGCGGCAGCAGGTCCGGGAACTCCCCTCCGCACGATCGCTGGACGTCCCGACGCTCAACGATCACATTCCCGGGCTGCTCGACGAACTGAAGGCGGCCCTC
>DASUMM010000106.1:0-14628 GCA_036277655.1 Burkholderiales bacterium
GCGATTCGCGAGGAGGCCGTCGGCATCCGGGCCTCGGAGATCGCCCCACTGCCGCAGGTTCGCGCCGCACTCCTCGAGCGCCAGCGCGCCTTCCGCAAGCCGCCCGGCCTGGTCGCCGAGGGCCGCGACATGGCGAGCGTGGTGTTCCCCGACGCAACCCTCAAGATCTTCCTCACCGCAAGCCTCGAGGAACGCGCGCGCCGCCGTCATAAGCAGTTGAAGGACAAGGGAATCCATGCTAACCTGCGCACCCTTTTCGGGGACCTCGCCGAACGCGACAGGCGCGACGCGGCCCGGGCCGTAGCGCCGCTTGTCGCCGCGCCTGATGCGGTGCACATCGACGCCACGACCCTCGCCGTCGACACAGTCGTCGCCGCCGTGCTGGAGAGATTCCGAAAATTGAAGTAACCGGACGGACGGCGCCCCGTGGCGCGTCCGATGTTCAACCTGACCGCAGGCGAGCGAGCCTGCGAATTGGAAGGCCAAGCCCTACATGTCGAGCGTTTCCCCCACCGTTTCCGCGCCGCACGGCGGCGAGTCGTTCGCCGCACTGTTCGAAGAAAGCCTGACCCGCAAGGAGATGCGCGTCGGCGAAGTGATCACTGCAGAGATCGTCAGCGTGGACGACAACTTCGTGGTGGTGAACGCAGGGCTGAAGTCCGAAAGCATCATTCCGGTCGAGGAGTTCCGCAACGATGCGGGTGCGCTCGACATCAAGCCGGGCGACTTCGTCTCGGTATCGATCGAGGCGCTCGAGGACGGCTACGGCGCAACGCGGCTTTCGCGCGACAAGGCGAAACGCCTCGCCGCGTGGCTGGAACTGGAGCAGGCGCTCGAATCCGCAGAGAAGATCCAGGGCGTGATCACCGGCAAGGTGAAAGGCGGCCTGACCGTCATGGTGAAGGGCATCCGCGCGTTCCTCCCCGGCTCGCTCGTCGACCTTCGCCCGGTGAAGGACACCGGGCCCTACGAAGGCAAGCAGATGGAGTTCAAGGTCATCAAGCTCGACCGCAAGCGCAACAACGTGGTCGTGTCGCGCCGCGCGGTGCTCGAGGAGACCGCCGGTGCCGAGCGTGAAGCGCTGCTCGCGACGCTGCAGGAAGGCGCGGTCGTCAAAGGAATCGTGAAGAACATCACCGACTACGGCGCGTTCGTCGACCTGGGCGGCATCGACGGGCTGCTGCACATCACCGACCTCGCGTGGCGGCGCGTGAAGCATCCGTCCGAAGTCGTCAACGTCGGCGACGAGGTCACCGCGAAAGTCCTCAAGTTCGACACCGAGAAGAACCGCGTGTCGCTCGGCCTGAAGCAGTTGGGCGAGGATCCATGGGTCGGCATCGGGCGCCGCTACCCGCAGGGCACGCGCCTCTTCGGCAAGGTCACGAACCTCACCGACTACGGTGCGTTCGTCGAGGTGGAGGCGGGCATCGAGGGCCTGGTGCACGTCTCCGAGATGGACTGGACGAACAAGAACGTCCATCCGTCCAAGGTGGTGCAGGTCGGCGACGAGGTCGAGGTGATGATTCTCGAAATCGACGAAGAGCGCCGTCGCATCTCTCTGGGCATGAAGCAGTGCATGCCGAACCCGTGGGAGGATTTCGCGCGCGAATTCAAGAAGGGCGACCGGGTCAAGGGCAGCATCAAGTCGATCACCGATTTCGGCGTCTTCGTCGGGCTGCTGGGCGGCATCGACGGGCTGGTGCACCTTTCCGACCTTTCCTGGAGCGAGGCGGGCGAAGAGGCTGTGCGCAAGTTCCGCAAGGGCGATGAACTCGAAGCGGTGGTGCTCTCGATCGACGTCGAGCGCGAGCGCATCTCGCTCGGCGTGAAGCAGATGGAAGGCGACCCGTTCACCAACTTCATCGCCAGCCATGACAAGAACAGTGTCGTGCAGGGAATCGTCAAATCGGTGGATGCGAAAGGCGCCGTGATCGCGCTGACGCCGGAAGTCGAGGGCTATCTGCGCGCCTCCGAATTCTCGCGCGAGCGCGTCGAAGACCTTCGCACGCACGTCAACGAAGGCGATTCGGTGCAGGCGATGATCATCAACGTCGATCGCAAGAACCGCTCGATCAACCTCTCGGTGAAGGCGAAAGACATGGCCGAGGAGACCGAGGCGATGAAGCAGCTGCGCACCGAGAATGCCGCGGCGAGCGCCGGCGCCACCAACCTGGGCGCCTTGCTGCGCGCCAAGCTCGACAAGGGCGGGCCCGGGCAGCCATAAGCAGCAGCGCGTCCTGACGACCGAAAAGGGAGGCCCGTCGTGACGAAGTCCGAACTGATTGCGCGGCTCGCGCAGCGCTATCCGCAACTCGTTGCGAAGGACGCCGAGTACGCCGTGAAGATGATCCTCGATGCGATGACGCACTCGCTCATCGGCGCCAATCGCATCGAGATCCGCGGCTTTGGCAGCTTCGGCCTGAATTACCGGCCGCCGCGCGTCGGCCGCAACCCGAAGTCTGGTGAGAAGGTGCAGGTGCCGGAAAAGTACGTGCCGCACTTCAAGGCCGGCAAGGAATTGCGCGAGCGAGTCGACGGCACGCCGATCGTGAGCCCGCTCACTGTTCCGGCGCAGCAGCGGTCCGCCCAGCACTGAGAGAGCGGCGAAGGGGGAGCGACAGGCGAGCCGCTTGAACCTCGCCGAGAGCCAGCATGCGTGTCTTCACCTGGGTGGTGCGTGTCGCGATCTTCCTCTTCCTGCTCGCCTTTGCCGCGCGCAACACCGATCCGGTCACCCTTCGCTTTTACTTCGACCTCGCCTGGCAGATGCCGCTGGTGGCGCTGCTGCTGGCGTTCTTCGTCGCCGGAGCGCTGCTCGGCATCGCTGCGGCGCTCGGCGTGCTGATCCGGCAGCGGCGACGCATCGGGCGGCTCGAGCGCGAAATCGACGGCCGCGCGCCGCCGCGCGAGCTGCCGCCGGCGACCGACGGTTGATCCGGGTCCCGGCGGCGAGGCGCGCGATGGAATTCGAATACTGGTGGCTGCTCGGATTCCCGCTGTTCTTCGGCTTGGGGTGGCTCGCAGCCCGGATCGACATCCGGCATCTGGTGCGCGAGTCGCGTTCGCTTCCGCGCTCCTACTTTCGCGGCCTGAATTTCCTGCTCGCCGAGCAGCCGGACAAGGCCATCGAAGCGTTCATCGAGGTGGTCAAGGTCGATCCGGAGACGGTCGACCTGCACTTCGCGCTCGGCAGCCTGTTTCGCCGTCGCGGCGAGTACGACCGCGCGATCCGCATGCATCAGAACCTGGTCGAGCGCACCGATCTTGGCGCGGAGCAGCGCGCGCATGCGCTGTTCGAGCTGGGGCTGGATTACCTGAAGGCCGGCATCCTCGATCGCGCCGAGGAGATCTTCCGGCGCGTCACGGAAGGCTCGCGCGCCGCCGAAGCGCGGCGCCACCTGCTCGAGATCCACCAGCAGGGCAAGGAGTGGGAAAAGGCCATCGACATGGCGCGCCGCATCGAGGCCGAGTCGGGACAATCGCGACCGGGCGAAGTGGCGCACTTCCTGTGCGAGATGGCGGCGAACGAGGCGATGCATTCGCGGCCGGATGCGGCCCGCGCGCATCTCGAGCAGGCGCTCGAGGCCGATCGCAAATGCGTGCGAGCGAGC
Source organism: Burkholderiales bacterium (assembly GCA_036277655.1). Lineage (GTDB taxonomy): Bacteria > Pseudomonadota > Gammaproteobacteria > Burkholderiales > SG8-39 > 2-02-FULL-66-14. Next base: position 3,612 of record DASUMM010000106.1, read on the forward strand.
ATGCTGCTTGGCGACCTGGAACGCACCGCCGGCAATCACGAGCGTGCAATCGAGCACTGGAAGCGCATCGAATCGCAGAACCCGCCGTACGTTGCGCTCGTCGCGCAGCGGCTCCTCGATGCGCATCGCGATGCCGGGCGGCTGGAGGAGGGCTTGACGCTGATCGCCGGCTACCTCGAGCGCTATCCGTCGCTCGACCTGCTCGATTCGGTCTTCCAATACACACTGGAGGCGAAGGGGGCCGCGGCCGCCTATCGGCTGGTGCGCGACGAGCTGCGCCGCAATCCGACGTTGCTTGGCCTCGACCGGCTGCTCGAAGCGCAGATCATGGGCGATTCGCATCCCGAGCGGCGCCGCGACCTGGAGCTGGTGAGGAACCTCGTGCACAGCCATACCCGCAAGCTCGCGCGCTATCGCTGCGAGAGCTGCGGCTTCAAGGCGCGCCAGTTCCACTGGCGCTGCCCCGGCTGCGGCGGCTGGGAGACGTATCCGCCGCGCCGCTCGGAAGAGTTCGAGCTCGCGCCATGAACGTCACGATCATCGGCACGGGCTATGTCGGCCTCGTGACCGGCGCCTGCCTCGCCGACATGGGCAATCATGTCTTCTGCCTCGACGTCGACAGCGAAAAGGTACGCATGCTGAACTCGGGCGGCATCCCGATCTTCGAGCCGGGGCTCGAGGCGGTGGTGCGGCGAAACGAAGCCGCCGGGCGGCTTTCGTTCTCGACCGACGTCGCCGCGAGCGTGCGTCATGGCGCATTGCAGCTGATCGCGGTCGGCACGCCGCCGAGCGAGGATGGCTCGGCCGATCTGCAACATGTGCTGGCCGCAGCGCGCGCGATCGGCCGGCACATGGAGGACTATCGCGTCATCGTGAACAAGTCGACCGTGCCGGTCGGCACCGCCGACAAGGTGCGCGCCGCCGTGTCGGAGGAGCTCGCGGCGCGCGGGGCGAAGACCGCCTTCAGCGTGGTGTCGAATCCGGAATTCCTCAAGGAGGGCGACGCGGTCGAAGACTTCATGCGCCCCGATCGCATCATCGTCGGATCGGCAGACGAGCGCGCCACCGCGCTGCTGCGCGAGCTGTACGCGCCCTTCCAGCGCAACCGTGACCGGGTGATGCTGATGAGCGTGCGCTCGGCGGAGCTCACCAAGTACGCGGCGAACGCGATGCTGGCGACGCGCATTTCGTTCATGAACGAGCTCGCCAATCTCGCCGAGCGCCTCGGCGCCGACATCGAGGAAGTGCGCCGAGGCATCGGCGCAGACCCGCGCATCGGCACCCATTTCCTGTACGCCGGCGCCGGCTTCGGCGGCTCCTGCTTCCCGAAGGACGTGCGCGCGCTACAGGATACGGCGCGCCAGGCGGGGCAGCCGCTTGCAGTGCTCGCCGCGGTGGAGACCGCAAATGACGCGCAGAAACGCGTCCTCGCGCGAAAAATCCAGGCGCGCTTCGGGCCGGACCTTGCGGGCAGGCGCTTTGCCCTCTGGGGGCTCGCGTTCAAGCCGAACACCGATGACATGCGCGAGGCACCGAGCCGCACGCTGATCGAAGATCTGCTTGCCGCCGGCGCAACGGTGCGCGCGTACGACCCGGCCGCCCAGAAAGAGGCGCGCAGGATCTTCCGCGAGGAGCCGCGCGTCGAGATCGTCGACTCGGCGATCGAATGCATCTCCGGCTGCGACGCGCTTGCGATCGTCACCGAATGGCAGGAGTTCCGCAGCCCGGACTTCGGGGAGATCGCGCGGCGCCTGAAGACGCCGGCGATCTTCGATGGCCGCAACCTGTACGCCTCGGCGAACGTGCGTGCGCACGGCATCGAGTACTTTCCGATCGGGCGCGCGCAGTGAAGGCCCCCGATACCCGAAGCGCGCGGGTCATGGTGGTCGGCGACGTCATGCTCGACCGCTACTGGTATGGCGAAGCGTCGCGAATCTCGCCCGAGGCGCCGGTGCCGGTGGTGCTCTTTGACCGGCAGGTCGACACGCCGGGCGGCGCGGCCAACGTCGCCTGCAACTGCGCTGCGCTCGGTGCGAGAACGCGCTTGCTGTCGGTCGTCGGCGACGACCCCGAAGGCGAGACGCTCGCAAGACTGCTCGAAGCCTCGCGCGTGCAGGCGAGCCTGCACAAGGATCCATTGATCAAGACCACGCAGAAGGTGCGGGTGCTCACGCCGCGCCAGCAGCTTTTGCGGATCGATTTCGAGATCAAGCCTTCGCGCGAGGTGCTCGCATCGAAGCTCGAGGACTTCAAGGCCGAGGTCGAGCGCTGCGACGTGGTGGTCCTCTCCGATTACGGCAAGGGCGGCCTAGCGCACATCGCCCAGATGATCCGGCTCGGTCGCTCGGCCGGGAAGAAGGTGCTGGTCGACCCCAAGGGCGATGATTACCGGCGCTACAAGGGCGCGCATGTCCTGACGCCGAATCTGGCCGAGCTGCGCGAAGTGGTGGGCACGTGGAAGAGCGAAGCCGACCTCGAGCGGCGGGCGCAGAAGCTGCGGCGCACGCTCTCTCTGGATGCGCTGCTCCTCACCCGGGGTGGCGAGGGCATGACGCTCTTTCGGGCGAGCGGCGCGCTGCACGTGCGCGCCGAAAAGCGCGAGGTGTACGATGTCAGCGGTGCCGGTGACACCGTGATCGCGACGCTGGCGACGATGCTCGCCGCGGGCGTTCCGCTCGAGCGGGCGGTACGCATCGCGAACCGCGCCGGCGGCATCAAGGTCACGAAGCTCGGCACCGCGGTGGTGACGAGGAAGGAACTCTTCGGGTGAGCATGTATTACGTCGTTACCGGCGCCGCCGGCTTCATCGGGTCGCAGCTCGTTGCCGCGCTGAACCGCGCCGGCATCACGTCGATCCTCGCGGTCGACAACCTGGAGAGCGCCGACAAGTTCCGCAATCTTGCCGCATGCGACATCGAGGATTATCTCGACAAGCGCGAATTCCTCGAGCGCATCGCCGCGAACCAGTTCTCCGATTCGATCGAGGCGATCCTGCACCAGGGCGCCTGCTCCGACACCATGCACGCCAACGGCCGCTACATGATGGAGAACAACTACCGCTACTCGCGCGTGCTGCTCGACTGGTGCCAGGACGAGGAAGTGCCGCTCCTGTATGCATCGTCGGCCTCGGTGTACGGCGCCGGGCGCAAGTTCGCCGAGGAGCGTGCGAACGAATCGCCGCTCAACGTCTACGCCTACTCGAAGTTCCTCTTCGACCAGGTGGTGCGCCTGCGGCTGCCCGAGCGAACCAGCCAGATCGTCGGCCTGCGCTACTTCAACGTCTACGGGCCGAACGAGGCGCACAAGGGCCGCATGGCGTCGGTCGCGTTCCATGCCTTGCGCCAGTTCCTCGCCGAAGGGCGCGTGAAGCTCTTCGTCGGCTCGGACGGCTTCGGCAACGGCGAGCAGCGGCGCGACTTCGTGCACGTGGAAGACGTGGCGAGCGTCAACCTGTATTTCCTCGAGCATCCCGAGCTCTCCGGCATCTTCAACTGCGGCACCGGCCGGGCGCAGAGCTTCAACGACGTCGCCTGCGCGGTCGTCAACACCGTGCGCGAAGCGCAAGGCGAAAAGCCGCTTGCGCTGGGCGAGCTCGTCGCGCAGGGCTTCATCGAATACATTCCCTTCCCGCCGCAGCTCGAGGGCAAGTACCAGAGCTTCACCGAGGCGGACCTCGGCCAGCTGCGCGGCTGCGGATACCCGGGCGAGTTCTCGCCGGTGGAAGAAGGCGTGCGGTCCTACGTGACGGAGCTGCTGGCGCGCGAATGAAGACGAAGACCATCGAGGAATTCATCGGCGAGACGCCGCTTGTCCGGTTGCAGCGGCTTCCCGGGCCGGAGAACGACAAAGCGGGCAACGTGCTGCTCGCCAAGCTGGAGGGCAACAACCCGGCCGGATCGGTGAAGGATCGCCCGGCGATGTCGATGATCCGTCGCGCCGAAGAGCGCGGCACGATCCAGCGCGGCGACACGCTGATCGAGCCGACCTCGGGCAACACCGGCATCGCGCTTGCCATGGCGGCGGCAATCCGCGGCTACCGCATGATCCTCATCATGCCGGAGCACCTGTCGATCGAGCGGCGCCAGACCATGCGCGCGTTCGGCGCCGAGCTCGTGCTCACGCCGCAGACGGGCGGCATGGAGGGTGCGCGCGACCTCGCCGAGCAGATGGTGCGCGACGGCCAAGGCGTGATGCTCGACCAGTTCGCCAATCCGGATAACCCGCTCTCGCACTATGAAGGCACCGGGCCGGAGATCTGGCGCGACACCGGCGGGCGCCTCACGCATTTCGTGTCTTCGATGGGAACCACCGGCACGATCATGGGCTGCGCGCGCTTTTTCAAAGAGAACAATCCGGCGATCGAGATCGTCGGCTGCCAGCCAGAGGAAGGCTCCAACATCCCCGGAATCCGCAAGTGGCCGGAAGCGTACCTGCCGCGAATCTATGAGCGCGCGCGCGTCGACCGGCTCGAATACGTCAGCCAGGCCGATGCAGAGGAAATGGCGCGGCGACTCGCCCGCGAGGAGGGCATCTTCGCCGGGATTTCCTCCGGCGGCGCGGTGTGCGTGGCGCTGCGGATCGCGAAGACGCTCGAGAACGCCGTCATCGTCACGATCATCTGCGATCGGGGCGACCGCTACCTGACGACCGGCGTATTTCCGGATTGACGCCCGTCCTCGCGTTCGACATCGAGACGGTCCCGGACTGCGCCGGGCTGCGGCGGCTCTATGACCTGCCGGAGACGCTGTCGGATGCAGACGTCGCCGAGGTCGCGTTCCAGCGCCGGCGCGCGCAGTTCCACCACGACTTCCTGCCGCCGCATCTGCAGCGGGTGATCGTCATCTCCTGCGTGTTGCGCGACGATGACGGCGTGCGCGCCTTCTCGATCGGCGAGCCGGAGCGCGACGAGCGCGCGGCGATCCAGAAATTCTTCGACGGCGTCGAGAAGCTCACGCCGCAGCTCGTCTCGTGGAATGGCGGCGGCTTCGACCTTCCGGTGCTGCAGCTGCGCGGGATGATTCGTGGCGTCACCGCGGCGCGCTACTGGGAGGCAGGCGACGCCGACAAGGAGTTTCGCTACAACAGCTACATCGGGCGCTATCACACGCGCCATTGCGACCTGATGGACCTGATGGGCCTTTACCAGCCGCGCAACAACGCGCCGCTCGACGAGGTGGCGCAGCTTGCCGGCCTGCCGGGCAAGATCGGCCTTTCCGGAGGCGCCGTCTGGCGCGAATACCTCGCCGGAGGCATCGCGCAGATCCGCGCCTATTGCGAGACCGATTGTGCGAACACGTACCTGCTGTGGCTGCGCTACCAGTTGATGCGCGGCGGCCACACACCGCAGCAGTACGAGGCGGAATGTGCGTTGCTGCGCGACTGGGTGAGCGCGCAAGGCACCCCCACGTGGACCGAGTTCCTCGGACGTTGGAAGAGCGGCTGACGCTCGACGTCGCGTCGCTCGACGCAGAAGGTCGCGGCGTCGCGCGCAACGCCGAGGGCAAGGTGGTATTCGTCGAGGGGGCGCTGCCGGGCGAGCGGGTGCTTGCGCGCAAGCTCGCCGGCGGGCGCTCGTTCGACACGGCGCGAACGACTGCGATCCTGCGCGCCTCGGCAAGCCGCCGCTTGCCGCGCTGCCCGCATTTCGGCACCTGTGGGGGCTGTGTCACGCAGCACGCCGACGTCCGCACGCAGGTCGCCGCCAAGCAGCGCTGGCTCGAGGATTGCCTCGCGCGCATTGGCAAAGTGCAAGCGGAGACGCTGCTTGCGCCGATCTATGGTGAGGAATGGCAATACCGCAGCCGCGCGCGCCTCTCGGCACGCTTCGTGGCGAAGAAAGGCGGAGCGCTGGTCGGCTTCCGCGAGCGCCGCTCGACCTACATCGCCGACATGCGCAGCTGCGATGTGTTGCCGAGCGCCATCTCGGCGCTGCTGCCGCGCTTGCGCGTGCTGATCGGCGAGCTTTCGGTGCGCGAGCGCCTGCCGCAGATCGAGGTCGCCGCCGGCGATGCTGCGACCGTGCTCGTATTGCGCATCCTGGAGCCGCTCACCGAGCGCGACCACGGTCTGCTGCGCGCTTTCTCGCAGGAGACCGAGCTGCACGTGTGGCTGCAGCCGCGAGGCCCCGACACGGTGACGCCGCTCTACCCGGGAGACCCCGATCCGCTGTATTACGACCTTCCGGAGTTTGCCGTTCGCATCGGCTTCGGCCCGACCGACTTCACGCAGGTGAACCCGGCGACGAACCGCGTGCTGGTGCGGCGCGTGATGCGGCTGCTGGACCCGCAACCCGGCGAACGGATTGCCGATCTCTTCTGTGGGGTCGGAAATTTCTCGCTGCCGCTCGCGCGCCTGGGCGCAAGTGTGATCGGAGTGGAGGGAATCGGCGGGCTGGTGGAGCGGGCGCGGCGCAATGCCCGCGCGAACGATCTCGTCGCGCAGTTCGAGGTGGCGGACCTGTCGAAATCCGGAATCGACGCCTACGGGCCGTTCGAAAAAATGCTGCTCGATCCGCCGCGCGAAGGAGCCGTCGAGGTGGTGAAAGCCATCGGTGAGGACTGGCCCAACCGGATCGCCTATGTTTCGTGCGATCCAGCCACGCTCGCGCGCGACGCCGCGGTGCTCGTCCACACCAAGGGGTTCGTCCTCTCCGCTGCGGGGGTCGTCAACATGTTCCCGCACACTGCGCACGTCGAGTCGGTCGCGCTTTTCGAGCGCCGGAAATGAAAAGGGCGCCTCGCGGCGCCCTTTTTCGATCGGACTTGTTCTAGTCGCGCTCGCCCGTTAAGGCCATCAGCAGGTGCAGCAGGTTGGCGAAGATGTTGAAGAGGCTCATGTAGACGCCGGTCGCCGCGAGGATGTAGTTCGTCTCGCCGCCGGTGACGACCCGCGAAAGGTCGTGCAGCAGGAAGAGCGAGAACACCACGATGACCGCGGTCGAGATCGTCAGCGCGAGCGCCGGGATCTGCAGCCACATGTTGGCGAGCATGGCGATCAGCAGCGCGATCATGCCGACGAACAGGAACTTGCCCATGAAGCTGAAGTCCCGCTTGGTCGTCGTGGCAATGGTCGACATCGCCACCAGCACGATCGCCGTGCCGCCGGCCGCGTAGCCGACGAGCGCACCGCCGTTCTTCAGCGCCAGCGCGATGTTGAGGATCGGCCCCAGCCACCAGCCGAGCAGGCCGGTCATCAGCAGCAGCAACCCGACGCCGACCACGCTGTTGCGGTTGGCGACGATCGCGAACTGCAGGCCGATCACCGCGCCGAGCATCACGAACGTGCTGATGATCGGGTGCTGCAGGATGATTCCGCCGGTTGCCATGCCGATAAACGCGCCGGCGATGGTCGGCACCATCGTCAATGCGAGCAGCAAGTACGTGTTGCGCAGGACCTTCTGCGCTTCGGCGTTGATCGGTCTGCTTAGGACTGCGCCGGCTGCGGTGCGGCTGTCAGTCCGGATCGGTTCCAATTGCATCGAAGTTCCTCCGTTGTATCCGGGGTTTTTCCGGATTCCGGCTGTAAGACTACCAAAGGCGGCCGAAGTTTCAACCGCGTGACGCTAAAATGCGGGCGCATAAGGGTTTTTCAAGTGGACGGACCCCCGGAAGGGTGGCAGAGCGGTCGAATGCACCGGTCTTGAAAATCGGCAGGGCGCAAGCCCTCGTGGGTTCGAATCCCACCCCTTCCGCCAGTCCTTGCATCGGCGGGCTTTGCGCCAGATCAACACCGATGCTCGGCAGACGGATTGAAATAAACCGCTTCCAGCAAGGAAACTGCGCATGAGCGGTGTGGGCAGACCGTCCCGGCACGAAGCAACCGCACCTTTCCGGGTAGGCGATCGGGTAGTGTGGTATGCGAACTGGCTGAAGGAAAAGCGGGTCGGCGTCGTGCTTGCCCTGCATCGACGCGGCACCTACATCCTGGAACTGGACGAGCCGTTGCCGGCGCCGCATTGCGGCAACAAGACGGTGGCCTTTGGCTATGAGCTGGAATCGCTCAGCGAGCTGCGGCTGCTGCATCGGCTCGATCCGGAATTCGAGCGCTTCATGCGCATCGTGCTCTGGCCGATCGATCTCGGGATGATCGCGAGCGAGAACGAGCCGCTCGACTGAGTTAAGGCTTCATCAGCACCTTCACGCAGCCCTCCTTCTTGTCGCGGAACGCCTCGAACATGCGATGGCGTCGCGCGGATGCTCGATCTTCGGGAACGGTGTCGCAGCGGATGTGCTTCTTGCCGTGTCAGCAAAGCGCCTTCATGGAATGAATCCTCCGGATGGTGGTCGAAGTGCTCTGTGCAATTCCTGCGCCGGTAGTTTTCCGGCTCGGGTTCCCGCAGCGGGCACAGCCTTCACGAGAAAGCGAAAGGATCTTCATGACCAAGCGAAATGCCATGGCAGGCAACGGGGCGGCGCCAGAGCGTTCGGCCGGCGCGCGGCGCAAGCGCACGCCGCGAAAACCGTCGCTGCCTCCGGAAGAGTCGAAGCAGGTCGCAGCGGAAGAGTTGCACCGGCTGATTGCCGAGAAGGCCTACTACAAGGCGCAGCAACGCGGATTCGCACCGGGATACGAGCATGAGGATTGGATCAAAGCCGAAGCCGAAGTGATGCAGCGCCTCGGCATCTCCCGCGCGTAGCGTCGCCGCTTTTCTACCTTCCTCTTTCGCGCCCCGCTACTCAGACAGCGGGCCCGCTTGCCGAAGACCGCACGGCAGGCGTTCGCGCGCCCGGAATCTGGAACGCGCCGAAAGGCGCATGGACGCCTGCGGCCTGCTCCGTAAGATAAAGCGCCATGAGCGAAAAGATTTCCCGCCGCCAGTTCCTCGCCCTGATGACGCGAAGCGGCACCGCGCTTACGTCGTGCCACTGCTCGAGCCCCTGGACGCGGCACGGTTTACGCGCCGCATCGGCGACCTGCGCAGCGTGCGGAGCAAGGAATGAAGGAGGTGAGTGAAAGCCTGGTGGCTTCCCTGCCGTGGACTGGAACGAACTCTTCGGACTGACCGTTTCGCCGCTGGAGCTGATCGTCCGCGGCACGGCGATGTACTGGTTCATCTTCGTGCTGTTCCGCATGGTCCTGCGGCGCGGCGTGGGCGGCGTCGGGATCGCCGACGTGCTGCTGCTGGTGCTGATCGCCGATGCGGCACAGAACGGCATGGCGGGCGACTATCGCAGCGTGACCGATGGGATGATCCTGGTGTCGACCATCATCGGCTGGAGCATCGCGTTCGACTGGCTGGCGTATCGCTTTCCGCGGATCGGCGCACTGCTCGAACCGCCTCCGCTGCCGTTGGTGCAGGACGGCCGCATGAATCGCCGCAACATGCGGCTCGAGCTGTTGAGCGAAGAAGAGTTGCTCGCCAAGCTGCGCGAGCAGGGTGTCGATCGCCTCGAGGACGTGAAGCGTGCCACGATGGAATCCGACGGCAACGTCAGCGTGATCCGCCGGTCCGGCGAAAAGTCGGCGCGGCCCCGCCGCAAGTTGCCGACGTAGCCGTCGAGGCAGTCGGGCGCGGGCCCGCGTGCGCCCGCTCGAGGCTCACGAGCGCGCGGGCGCTGAGGGCAAGCGCTGCGGCGAGATACGTCGCCGCGCCCATGGCCATCATCAATCCCCAGCCAAGCTGCTCGTCCTCGGTCGGGGAGAGGCCCCATGCCGCGGCAGAATCGCCATAGACCGGATAGAGGGTGCCCTCGCGGACTAGAAGCGCAATGCACGCGAGACCGGAAATCTTCAGCGTGAAGAGCAGCGCGGCGATGGAACCCCAGGTGCCGCCGCTCGACGGGCGAAGAATCGCGGTCCAGAAAACCAGCGCCGCTGCGAGCAGACTGGCATGCATGGCGATGTGCAGGACATCGCTTTCGAGTGCGGCCGCAATGGCGGGCGGCATGTGCCAGGTCCACAGCATCGCCTGTTGCAGCACGGTCGCGCAAGCCACGTGGGACAGCACCTGCCATCCGGCGCGCCAGCGGCGGCCGGCACCCAGCCGCGCAAGCGCGCTGCGCATGTCCCGCGGCAATGCACGCAGCATCGCCGGCACCGGCGCGCCGAGCACGAGGAGCGGTGCGGCAAGGTTCATCAGCACGAGGTGCTGCGCCATGTGCGCCGAGAAAAGCCGTTCGCCGAGTGCATCGAGCGGCCAGACGAGCGCAAGGAAAATCGCCGCCATGCCGGCGGCGAAGCACGCCTGCCGCGGCCCGGCTCGAAGCGAACCGCGCCAATAGAGCCAGGCTGCAAGCGCGAGCGGAAGGAGCGCCAGCGGATCGACCGTCCACGCGGTTGCGACGGTCAGCTGAGGTGATCGGACGAGACCTTCGTGTGCAAACGCGGCGCCGAGCATTGGGTGCCCGGAAGCGCTTGCAAGCAGCGTACCGGCTCTTACGGCTTCATGCCGGCAACCCACAGAAACACGTTCTCATACCGGATGCTGCCGTCTGGGCGAGCGTGGGCGCGGTCGGCGTCTGCGTAGACCTTGCGCACCGCCTCCTCGCCGCTATGCGCAATGGCTGCCTGGTTCACGCCTGCGCTCGAATTGGCGCGCCAGGAAATCTCGGTGCTCGGGAAAACGAAGGGACATGCGACCTCGCCTTCCTCTACGGTGCGCAAACCGGCTTGCTCGAGTACCGCGGCGAGTGCACCCGGCTTTGACAGGGCTCCCGGGTGGGGCGGGGCAGCGCCGGGCGGCGGGGGTGGCAGCAGCGGCGCGAGCGCCGGCATCACCGAGCTCAGAAACTCGCAGCGTTCCGGCGGTCCCCACGCCGTCACCACGACGCGCGCCCCCGGGCGAGCCACGCGGGCAAGCTCGCGCATGGCGGCGCCCATGTCTTCGGCATAGAACAGACTGTTGACCGCGACGATGGCGTCGAACGAGCCGGCCGCGAATGGCAACGCTTCCAGGTCTGCCTCGCGCACGTCGGCGCCCGGCACGCGTTGCCGTGCAATGGAAACGAGTGCAGGGGAAGCATCGACCGCAGCGACGCGCGCACCACGCAGGCTGGCGAGCAGCGCGAGCAGTCCCGCG
>DASUMM010000107.1:0-4287 GCA_036277655.1 Burkholderiales bacterium
TGCTTGTCGCGGTAGGCGGTCTCGAGGATCGTGCGCATCAGCTCCTGCCCACGCGGCGAAGGCGAAACGTTGTAGATGCGGCGCATGATCTGCTCGGCCATCGGCTGCTCGACACGCTCTTCGGCGAGCGCGCGTGCCACCACTGCCATGTCGGCGGCGATCGTGCATTCCTGCGCGTTCTCGGCGCGCGGCGCCGCAAGCGCGATCGAGGTCCACGCCGCAACCAGCATTACCACGATCGTGACGGCAAGCCATTGGGTCGTCTGCGCGCTTTCCCTTTCACCGAGATCGTGGTCCATCCGCATGCCCTTTCCACTCGCGAGGAATCTTGTTGCGTAGACTGCGCCCCGGCGCGAACGTTCCGGCAGCGCCCAGTCCCGCGGCTCGCGGCACGTAGGAGGAAGGATTGGCCGCTGGTGGCGCGTCGACGACAAGCGGCCGGGCCGATCACCGCAGGATCGGCTTCGCTTGTAGCCAGAACGTGACCGGACCGTCGTTGACCAGGCTCACCTGCATGTCGGCGGCAAACGTACCGGTCTCGACCCACGGATGCCGCTCGCGCGCCAGCTCGACGAAGCGCGCGAACAGCTTTTCTCCTTCGGCAGGCGGCGCTGCGGAAGAAAAGCTCGGGCGCGCGCCGCTCTTCGTGTCGGCTGCGAGCGTGAACTGCGGCACCACGAGGAGCCCGCCGCCGACTTCGGCCAGCGAGCGGTTCATCTTGCCCTGCTCGTCGCCGAAGATCCGGTAGCCGATCACGCGCTCTGCGAGCCGGGCGGCTTCCGCCTCGCCGTCGCCCCGCTCGACGCCGACCAAGGCGAGGATGCCACGTCCGATTGCGCCCGCGGTGGTCGCGCCCACGCGGACTTGCGCCTCGCGCACGCGCTGGATCAGCGCGATCACGCGATGATGTCGGGGATCAGACGGCCGCGCAGCCGCGCGATCGAGTCCTTGAGGAAAAGCTTGCGTTTCTTCAGTCTGCGCAACTGCAGCTCGTCCTGCCGGGGATCGGTCACCAGGCGCGCGATGACGTCGTCGAGGTCGTGATGCTCGATCTCGAGCACCATGATGCGCGCCTGCAACTGAGCGCGCTCTTCCTCGGTCAGCGGCTGGTTGCTCAAATCTCGCGCCCTTTCGCTAGTACGTGGTCTTCTGGCGGAAGTACTCGATCCGGTCGATCGAGCGCAGGGTCACGTCCCGGATTTGCATCCCCTGCAGCACCTTCAGCGGCACGTCCACCCCGGCCGCGCCGCGCGCCCACACCTTCCGATACAGCTCTGCGAGTGTCGACACCTCCTCGCCGCCGACGCCAACCACCAGGTCGCCGCTTTTCAAGCCGGCGCGCGCCGCAGGGCCGTCCGGCGACACGCGGGCAACCATCAGCCGCCCGCGCATTTCTTCTGCATTCAGGCCAAGCCACGGGCGCGCAGGGCCGGCGCGGCGGCCCTGCGCAATCAAGTCTTCGAGGATCGGCTTCAACAGGTCGATCGGCACGAACATGTTGCCCGGCGACTGCACGCCCTGCCCGAGCGAATCGGCGACGATCAGCGAACCGAGGCCGAGAAGCTCGCCCCTTGCGTTGATCAGCGCCGCGCCCGACCAGTTCATGACCGGAGGCGAGGTGTAGATCGCCGAATCGAGCAGGTATTCCCAGCTTCCGGTGAACGGTCGGCGCGAGACGACATGGACGAGGCTCACGCCCTCGCGGCCGCCGAACGTCGCCACCACCGCCGCCTCGCGCTCGGCGAGCGCGCCGGCATCTCCCAGGGGCAAGGGTTTTGCGCCGAGCGGTGCCAGCAGCTTGAGCAGACCGAAACCGCTCGCATGGTCGTAGCCGCCGAGCGTTGCGGGGACCGTCTTGCCGTCGGCGCCGGTCACCTCGACCGATTCGGCCTCGATTACCAGATAGCCGATCGTCAGCACATAGCCTTCGCGGACCATCACCCCGGAGCCGTCGCGATCGACGCCGAGCGTTGCCGCGCTGCGCGCGTCCTTCTGGATCTTCGCCTTGACGCGAACGATCGCCGCGAGCGTCTGCTCGACATCGGCGGCGGCATTTTCCTGTGCCCCCTTGTCCTGCGCGGGGGCGCAAACGGCGACGAACGCCGTAGCGAAAAGCATGGTGGCGCGCAACACGCGCACCAGGACCGAAGGGGACATTGCAGCGCCATTTTGATCCTCGGCCACGGACAAATCCAGTAGCACCGATGGCGCTTCGGCTAAGATTCCTCGAGCTGCCGGGAGGGACCGGCTTGTCGGCGTTTCGCCCCTAAATGCGCCTGCTGCAGTGGAACATCCAGTGGTGCCGCGGAATAGACGGCATCGTCGATCCCGCCCGCATCGCCCGGGTGGCAAAGGATCTGTGCGATCCGGACATCTGCTGCTTTCAGGAAATTGCGGTCAACTTTCCTGCGCTCGCCGGAAGCCGCGGCGAGGACCAGGCGATGCTGCTCGCGCTCGAGTTCAAGGGCTACACCGCCCATTTCGTGAGCGGTGTCGACGTGCCGGACGGCGCGGGCCGCAGGCGATATTTCGGCAACCTGATCCTTTCACGGTTGCCGGTGCGGCAGATCCTGCGCCATTCGCTGCCGTGGCCGCCGGATGAGGATACGCCCAGCATGCCGCGGGTCGCGATCGAAGCGGCAATTGAGGCGCCGTGGGGACCGGTGCGCGTAACGACTACACACCTGGAGTATTACTCGGGCGAACAGCGCGCCGCGCAGGTCGCTCGCCTGCGAGAACTGAACGCCGAAGCGCTTGCGCACTCTCGCGCGCAAGCCTCCAAGCGCTACGATTCCGGGCCGTTCCAGCCATTCCCGCGTCCGGCGGCGGCGATCCTCTGCGGCGACTTCAACATGAAGCCGGACGACCCGCTGGTCGCGGAACTGTCCAAGGATTTCCGGGATGCCTGGCGCATCGCCCATCGGCAAAATCCGCATCCGCCGACCTTCTGCCTTCACGGCAAAGAGCACGGCGCGGCGCCGTACTGTTGCGACTTCGTGTTCGTCTCGCCGGATCTCGCGCCGCGCGTAGCGAGCGTTCGCGTCGATCCCGATTGTCAGGCATCCGACCACCAGCCGGTGGTCGTGGAGTTCAGCGACTAGGGCGAGCCGCTACTTTTCGATGCGCGCGCGCAGGGATTCGACCCGCGCACGATTGACGCCAAAATCGCGCCGGCCAAGCCGCGAGGCGGAACGGACGTGGATCACGCCAGCCTTGTCGTCGTGCGTGAACTCCACGTCGTCTACGAAGCCCAGGAGCTTCGAGCGAAACTCGGCGTAGAGGTAATTCGGATCATGGCGCAGCACGGTCGCACGCTCCATCACGTCCACCGCCTTGCGCACCGCGCTCATCGCATCGGCAGATGTCCCCTGGAAGCGGATCGGCGCAATGTAGTGAACGCTGTCCGCCGGATCGGCCTGGCTCGAGACACAGTTTGGCGTGCTCTTCGCGCGCGGCAGCTTGCCGTCCTTCACTCCGAGGTAGTCGGGACGCTTACCGGCGAACATGGTGTCTCCCTCAGCAGTGGCAACGTGCAGCGCGACTCCGATTGCCGCCACAACTACCAGAAGCGCGACGGCGCTGAGAACCCGCTTCAACATGGGCGCGCGATGTTAGCATCGACGAAAGGGGACCCTTTGCAAATGCTGACCATATCCGCGCCACAACTCGCCGACCTTCTGATCGGCATCGCCCGCGCGCAAGCCGCCGTGATCCAGGGCGTCGACAACGCAATGGCGGGCACCAAGACCCAGTACATCGTGCCCGCGCTGCAGAACGCAGCGCATCTGCGCGACCATCCCGATCCGACGCTCGTCGATCTGCCGGTGCGCATCCTGCTCACTTCGCAGGGACGCGTGCCGCCGGATCCTGCGATGGTCGTGCGTGAACTGCAGCGGCTGCTCGGAGGAACTCCTGCCGGCCCGCAACCCGCGGGCGGCGCGCTCGATTTCAGCGCGACGGCAAAAAGCTAAGCCTCAGAAGTCCTTCGGCGGCGCGGGAAATTGCGGCGCACGCTTCTGCCGGTGCGAAGCGATTCCTTCCTGCACCTCGGGGCCGGAGAAGCCGAGGATCTCGAGCGCGAGTGACGTATCGAAGTTCGGCCCGGCCATGCGCAGCCAGTTGTTGAGACTGTATTTGGTCCAGCGGAGTGCCGTTTGCGCACCGGCGGCAAGCTTGCGCGCCACTTCGAGCGCCTTCATCTGCAATTCGCTCTCCTCGCACGTCAGCGAAACAAGACCGATCCGCTCGGCTTCCTCGCCCGTCACCTGCTCGCAGAGCAGCAGGTAG
>DASUMM010000108.1:0-6071 GCA_036277655.1 Burkholderiales bacterium
GCAGGACCCCGATCATTGGCGTGACACGCACTACCGCGTCGAAGGACCTGCCGTCGCGCAGATGCAGTCGACGTTCATGGACAACTGGACCAAGGTCACCGGAACGGTGTTGCATACGCCCGAGTACTTCCCCGAGCAAAAAAACGCCGGACCGCACTACGCACAGGTCTTCAAGAGCTCGATCGAAGGCGGTGCAGAGAGCATGCATCTCATGTACCTGCTTTCGATCGCAGCGGCGAGCAAGAGCATTCATCTCTCGATGGCGTACTTTGCTCCGGATAGCGTTGCTCTGGGCGCGCTGGTTGCCGCGTTGCGCCGTGGAGTCAAGATTCAGATCCTCTTGCCCGGGCCGCACACCGATGCGGAGATCGTCCAGCAGGCGTCACGCGCGAAATGGGGGGAGCTGCTGAAGAACGGCGCGGAAATTCATCTTTATCAGCCGACGATGTTCCACTGCAAGGTGCTGGTTGTCGACGGCCTGTGGACTTCGGTCGGCTCGACCAACTTCGACAACCGTTCGTTTCGTCTCAACGACGAAGCGAACCTGAACATCTACGATGCCGAGGTTGCGGCGCGCCAGATTGCGCTCTTTTATGAGGACCTGAAAAAATCGCGGCGCGTAACGTACGAGGAATGGGAAGCGCGTCCGTGGCGCGAGAAGCTTTTCGAGCGGGGCGCCGCGCTCTTGAACGCTCAACTCTAGAGAGCCGCGAAGCGTTCGCAATGCATAGGCCGGATGGCACGTTATGCGCCACGAGCGCAAAGCCTATGATGCTCGTCATCCCACAGATCGGCTAGCACCGATCGCCCCTGCGGCTGTTGCAGGGAGATGGTTTACCCCATCAGGATTGACCTCCTCGAGATGTTTGCGATTTCGGGCTGCGACCAGCCCGAACCGTTCTTCTTCGTCCTGAGTCGGTCGCTCGGCATACGAGGGTCCCTTTCGGGCCCACTTGCAAAGAAACACGATTTGGAGATGACCATGACTGACAGAACAGATCAACGCGACGCAGACGACAACCGCGACCCGATTTCGGGCGAGCGCGGTGCGCATCCCGTAGGAACCGGTTTGGGCGCGGCCGCAGGCGGCATCGCGGCCGGGGCGCTGGCAGGATCCGTAGCGGGTCCGGTAGGCACCGCGATCGGCGCAGCGGTGGGGGCGATTGCCGGCGGCCTGGCGGGGAAAGGTGCCGCAGAGCTGATCGACCCGACGGCCGAAGAAGCGTACTGGCGCGAGAATTTTTCGAGCCGGTCCTACGCAAACAGCAATTCGACCTTTGACGACTACGGACCGGCGTATCGGTTCGGCGTCAGCTCCTACGGCCGGGCCAAAGGACGAACGTTCGAGCAGGCAGAAGCGGACTTGAGTCGTGACTGGGAGCGCGAAAAAGGCAATTCCCGGTTGAAATGGAACGACGCCAAGCACGCAACCCGCGACGCATGGCAGCGCGTCAGCGACTCGGTGGAGCGCGCCGTTCCTGGAGATTCCGATCGCGACGGCAGGTAACCAGGAGGAGCGACATGAACCTGATAATTTTGCTGGTCGTAGGCGGAATTCTGGGCTGGCTTGCCAGCATCGTAATGAAGACGAACAACCAGCAGGGAATGATCCTGAATATCGTGGTCGGCATCGTCGGCGCGCTGCTCGCGGGCTATTTCCTCGCGCCGATGTTCGGCACGGGAACGATCAATAGCGGCGATTTCAGCTTCTCCAGTCTGCTGGTATCGCTCGTCGGAGCAGTCCTATTGCTCGCGATCGTCTCCATGTTCCAGCGCGGACGTCTGCGAGATAGCCGGTAGGCCGGTCGGGAGCCGCTCGACGCAGTGAACGGCTCCCGCAGTGCCAGTACCTTCCAAGGAGATCCTTATGAAACGACGTAAACAGCCGGCGAGAAACGGGTCGGACAATGATGCGATCCGCTTGCTTACCGAGGACCACAAGATGGTGAAGAAGCTTTTCAAGAATTTCGAAAGCCTTCGGGACGGGGAGGGCGCGGCGGAGGAAAAATCCGCCGTCGTGCGGCAGATCTGCAACGAACTGACGATTCACGCCAAGGTGGAGGAGGAAATCTTCTATCCGGTCGTCCGGGAATCGATCGGAGAAGAAGACCTGATGGATGAAGCCGATGTGGAGCACGCCGGGGCGACGGTGCTGATCGCGCAGCTCGAGCGCATGAAGCCGGAGGACGATCATTACGATGCGATGGTGACCGTCCTGGGCGAATACATCGATCACCACGTCAAGGAAGAACAGGAAGAGATGTTCCCGAAGGCCAAGAAAGCGAAGGTCGACATGGTCGAGTTGGGCGCCCGGATCACGGAGCGCAAGGCGGCCCTGCGGGGCGAACGCTCCGCTGCCGCCGAATCCGATCGCTAGGACGTGGTCGGGGCAGCAGCTCGCAGCTCCTGCCCCGGCTCCTCTCTGCCGAGCCCGCATTGAGCAGCGGGCACCCGCTCGCGAGACGAATCGCGCGCTGCGAACGTCTGGCGTTCCGGGTGCATATCGGTTAAATTTTGGCCGATTGTCGTCGCGCCGGGAGGGGGAATGTACGCGATCGTCTACCGCACCGATGGATTCCCGATTTGCCGCCAGGTTCCCGGCGTGGAACCCGACCCGGTCGTGACCTGGAACAGCGAGGATGCGGCGCGCGCGTTCATCTCCTCCAAGGGCGGCGATGCCGATTTCGAGCCGGTGAAGCTCACCGACGACGCGATGGACAAGCTCGCCGCGGCCATGGGTTGCGAGGTCCGATCGATCACGTTCGATCCGTACCCGGCCTAGATAGAGGCGCTCAACCAAGGCTGAAGAATTCGCGCCGGCTTTTGATGCCGAGCGCGCGTCCGACCAGCAGCTCGAAGTCGGCTTCGCGCGCAACGAAGTTCAGGTTTTCCGAATTGACGATCAAAAGCGGCGCCGCCGAATAGTGGTGAAAGAAGCGCGCGTACGTCTCGGCGACGAGCGCCAGGTACTCCTCGCCGACGTCGCGCTCGTAGCCCACGCCGCGCCGCTTCACACGCTCGATCAGCGTCGCCGGCCGTGCCTGCAGGTAGATCACCAGGTCGGGCGTCGGCGAGCGTGGCCGCAGTGCGTCATAGATCTTCTGATACAGGACGAGCTCGTCGGCGGAGAGCGTGATCCGCGCGAAGAGCGGATCCTTGTCGATCAGGAAATCGGCGACCACCGGCTTGCCGAACAGATCCGACTGCACCAGCGGCTCGAGCTGCTGCACGCGCTGGAAAAGGAAAAAGAGCTGCGTCGGCAGCGCGTAGCGCGCCATGTCGGAATAAAAGCGGCCGAGAAACGGGTTCTCCGCCGGTCGCTCGAGCACCGGTTCGGCGTCGAGCCGCGCAGCGAGCCGCCGCGCGAGCGTGGTCTTGCCCGCCCCGATCGGCCCTTCGATCGCGATGTGGCGAAATCGTGCCGGGCTCATGCGGCGATGCGTTGCACGCGCTGATCGCCGCAAGCGCGCAGCAACTCGGCGGCCGTCCCGCGCCCGGGGATCTCGATGGCAGGCTCCAGCTCGACGAGCGGTGCCAGAACGAACGCGCGCTCGTGCATGCGCGGATGCGGCAGCGTCACAGCGGGATCGTCGAGCGTTTGCGCGCCGTACAGCAGCAAGTCCAGATCGATCGTGCGCGGCGCGTTCAGGAAGGAACGCGTGCGGCCAAGGCGCCGCTCGATTTCCTGCAGTTCCGCCAGTAACGCGGGCGCGGGCAGCGCCGTGTCGAGCTTCGCCACGCAGTTGAGAAAGTCGGGCTGGTCCTCATAGCCGACCGGTGCGCTCCGATAAAGGCTCGAGCGGGCGATCGCCTTCGTTTGCGGCATGCGTTGAAACGCCTGCCAGGCCGTATCGAGCTGCGTCCGGGGATCGCCCAGGTTTGCGCCCATGCCCACGTAGGCGAGCGTCATGCCTGCGCAGGGTCTGCCGCTGGTGCTTTTTTCCTGCGCCGCCGGCGGCGCCGGCGCTTCTTCGGATCTGTGTCCGGGAGCAGCATCGCGCGCCGGGTCTCGGCGTCGGCGCTCTGGAAGGTGCGCCACCAGTTTTCCAGCTCCGCCGGCACTTCGCCGCTTGCCGCGCGCAGCGCGAGGAAATCGTATGCCATGCGAAAGCGCGGTGCTTCCAGCAGGCGCGCCGGGCGCGGGCCCGAGCGCTGCTCGAAGCGCGGCTGCATCGCCCAGACTTCGCGCATGGTCGTGGTAAGCCTGCGCGTGATCGCAAGCTTCTCGCATTGCGTGTCGAGCACCTCGTCCATTGCCGCCTCGAGCGCCAGGATCGAAATCTCGCCTCGCTGCTGGTGCGCTTTCCAGGCTGCGAGCACCTCGTGCCACAGCAGCGCTGCGAAGAGAAACGCCGGCGAGATGGACTTGTCTTCCTGGACGCGCGCATCGGTCTGCGCCAGCGCGAGTGTCACGAATCGCTCGCCCAGCGGCTGCTCGAGGATCACGTCGAGCAGCGGCAGCACGCCCTTGTGCAGTCCTTCGTCGCGCAGCTGGCGCACGCATGCGCTCGCGTGCCCGGAAAGGAGCAGCTTCAGCATCTCGTCGAAAAGGCGCGGCGGGGGTACCTGCTCGAGCAGCTCGGCAAGGCGCCGGATCGGCTCGCGCGTATCCGGATCGATCGTCAGGCCGAGCTTGCCTGCAAGCCGCACGGCACGCAGCATGCGGACCGGGTCCTCGCGATAGCGCGTCTCGGGCTCGCCGATCATCCGCAGCGTGCGCTTCTTCAGGTCGGCAAGGCCGCCGTGATAGTCGATCAGCTCCTCGTTGGACGGATCGTAGAAAAGCGCGTTGATCGTGAAATCGCGCCGACGCGCATCTTCCTCCTGGGTGCCGAACACGTTGTCGCGCAGCAGCCGTCCGCCCTCGTCGAGCTGGCGCGCCTGCTGGTCGTCGACCGGCACCTCCGGGCTCGCCGCGCGGTACGTCGAGACTTCCACCGTCTCCGACCCCATCATCACGTGCACCAGGCGGAAACGCCGGCCGATGATGAAAGCGCGCCGGAAGAGCGGCTTCACCTGCTCCGGGCGGGCGTCGGTCGCCACGTCGAAGTCCTTCGGCACGATGCCGAGCAGCAGGTCGCGTACTGCTCCGCCGACGATGCACGCCGAAAACCCGTGCGCGGTGAGCGTCTCGCAGACCTTGAGCGCCGCCGGGCTGATCTTCTGGTGCGAAAGCTGATGCGCGCCCGCCGGCACGCGCACCGGGCCCGCCTGCCGCAGGCCGAGCACGCGGCGGATGAAGCGCTTGATCATGCGGCGCGCGACGGCTCGGGCCGCCGCAGCGAGATCACGCGCCAGCCGCGGCGCCTCGCCTCGCGTTCGAGTTGTTCGTCGGGGTCCACCGCCACCGGACGAGTGACGCGCTCGAGCAGCGGCAAATCATTGTGCGAGTCGCTGTAGAAGGCACTTTCGGAGAACTGCTCGAGCCGCAGTCCGAGCCGTGCCAGCCAGTCGACGACGCGATCGATCTTGCCTTCGCGAAAGCACGGCGTCCCGCAGACGCGGCCGGTAAAGCGGCCCTCGAGTGCTTCCGGCTCGGTGGCAATCAGGTGCTCGATGCCGAACCGTTGCGCGATCGGCCGGGCGACGAAACTGTTGGTGGCGGTCACGATCGCGCACAGATCGCCCGCCTCGCGGTGTTGCTCGACCAGCGTGCGCGCCGGCGCGCCGATCATCGGCTGGATGCGCTCACGCATGAACTGCGCGTGCCAGCGCTCGAGATCCGCCGGCTCGTGCTGCGCGAGCGGGCGCAGCGCAAAGCCGAGGAATTCGTGGATGTCGAGCGTCCCGGCCACGTACTGGTCGTAGTACTCGCGGTTTTGCGCCTCGTACTGCCCGCCATCGAGGATGCCGTGGTCGATCAGGAAACGGCCCCACTCGTAATCGCTGTCGCCCACAAGCAGCGTATTGTCGAGGTCGAACAGCGCGAGGTTCATTCGCCGAGCGTCTTTAACGCCTCGCGCACCAGCGGCAGCGTCAGCGGTCGCTGGCGCTCGAGCGATGTACGGTCCAGCAGATCGAGGATCGCAGCGAGCGAGCCGGCGTCGCGGCGCACGCGCGCGAGCAGGTAG
>DASUMM010000109.1:0-3614 GCA_036277655.1 Burkholderiales bacterium
AGCAGCGAATTTAAGTATTGTCCGCTCTGCGCCAATCCGCTCGCCCCGGGCGAGCATGGCGGTGCCGAGCGCCTTGCCTGCGCCTGCGGCTTCATTCATTGGGACAACCCCGTGCCGATCGTCGCGGCGATCGTCGAGCACGAAGGTGGCGTGATCCTCGCGCGCAACAAGGCGTGGAAGGATCCGAAGATGTTCGGCCTCATCACGGGGTTTCTGGAGAAGCGCGAGACTCCGGAGGAGGCGGTGGCGCGGGAGGTGAAGGAAGAGCTTTCGCTCGAGGCAACCTCGGTGCATTTCGTCGGGCTGTATCCGTTCGAGCGCAGGAACGAACTGATCATCGCCTACCACGTGCCGGCGACTGGCGAAGTGCGGTTAAACGAAGAACTCGCCGACTACCGGCGCATCGCGCCTGAGAAGCTCAAGCCCTGGGATTTCGGCACCGGCCTCGCGCTGCGAGACTGGTTGCGGAGCAGGGCATGAGCGGGCATTTGCCAACCCGCGACGCTTCATGGTTGAATCCACCCATGGGTCGCCGGCATTACGGCTTTTTCTTTTTCTTCCCGCGCCATCTGGCGGAGGGGAACGGCTAGCCGCGATCGAACCCCCAAAGAACCGCCAGAGCAGAGATGCCTGGCGGTTTTTTTTTGAACTGGACCCGCCATGACGACACCGACCGACGCCTATCTCTCCCTGGTTCCCGCCGACCGAACCTCGCTCACCGACGACGAGCGCATCGAGAACATCGTGCCGCTGCCTCCGCCCGAGCACCTGATCCGCTTCTTTCCGATCCAGGGCACCCCGGTCGAACGCCTGATCGCCGACACGCGCCGGCGCGTGCGCGAGATCCTGCACGGACAGAGCGACCGCCTGCTGGTGGTGATCGGGCCCTGCTCGATTCATGATCCGTCCGCGGCGATCGCCTATGCCGAGAAGCTCGCCGCCGAGCGCAAGCGCCATGCGGCCGAGCTGGAGATCCTGATGCGCGTGTACTTCGAAAAGCCGCGCACCACGGTCGGCTGGAAAGGACTCATCAACGATCCGTACCTGAACGGCAGTTTCCGCATCAACGAGGGTCTGCGCATCGCGCGCGACCTGCTGGTGCGCATCAACCAGGCGGGCGTGCCGGCGGGCTGCGAATTCCTCGACGTGATCTCGCCGCAATACATCGGCGACCTCGTCTCCTGGGGCGCGATCGGCGCGCGCACCACTGAATCGCAAGTGCATCGTGAGCTCGCCTCGGGTCTTTCGGCGCCCGTCGGATTCAAAAACGGCACCGACGGCGACGTGCAGGTGGCGGTCGATGCGCTGCTGGCGGCGCGCCAGAAGCACCATTTCCTCTCGGTGCACAAGAGCGGGCAGGTGGCGATCGTCGAGACGCGCGGCAACGATGATTGCCACATCATCTTGCGCGGCGGCAGGCAGCCGAACTTCGATGCCGCAAGCGTGCAGGCGGCATGCGCCGAGCTGGCGCGCGCCAAGCTCCCCGAGCGGCTGATGATCGACTTCTCGCACGCCAACTGCTCCAAGCAGTTCCGCCGCCAACTCGAGGTTGCAAAAGCGGTCGGCGGGCAGCTCGCCGAAGGAAGCCGCCGGATCGTCGGCGTGATGGTCGAATCGCACCTCGTCGAAGGGCGCCAGGAGCTGCGTCCGGGCGAGCCGCTGCAGTTCGGCCAGAGCATCACCGACCCCTGCCTCGGCTGGGAGGATTCCGTGCAACTGCTGCAGACGCTCGCGCTCGCGGTAAAGGCGCGCCGGAAGACCGCCGGCGCTTGACGCCCGCGCTGCCGCGGGGTGCGTTTGCGCTCGCGCTCGCCGCGACGCTGGCGTTCCGTCTGTGGCTTTCGACTGCGCTGCCGGTGACGGCCGACGAGGCGTATTTCGTCCTTTGGGGAAGGAGCCCCGACCTCGGGTTCTACGACCATCCGCCGATGATCGGTTGGCTGCTCGCGCCGCTGGTTGCACTTTCGAGTGCCGACTGGGTGGCGCGCCTGCCGGTGACCGTGGCGCCGGCACTGACGGCACTGATGGTGCGTCACGCGCTCCTCCGATGGTTCCATGCGGAACGCGACGTCGCCGACCTGGCCGGCATCGCGGTGCTGCTTGCACCGCTCAACGTGTGGGGCGTCGTCGTCACGACCGACGCGCCGCTGGTGGTCTTTTCGGCCGCCTCGATGGTGCTCTTTGCGCGTGCCGCGCAGCGCGGCTCGCTCGCCTGGTTCGCGGCGTCGGGCGCGGCGCTCGGCCTTGCGTTCCTGTCGAAATATTTTGCCGTGCTGCTCGGCGTTTCCTATCTCGTCTGGGCCGCGGCCTCGGCGGGTGCCCCGCGACGCTGGAGCGGGCCGCTGACGGCGATCGCAGCCGCGGTGCCGTTCGGCCTTCTCAACCTGTGGTGGAACCTCGAGGCCTGCTGGTGCAACGTGATGTTCAATGCGATCAACCGCCACCAGGGCGCAGGCTGGTCGGCGATCACGCCGCTTCTGTATCTGCTCGCAATCGCCTACCTCGCCGCTCCGCTCGTCTGGGTCATTCTCCGCGACCGCAGGCGGATCGCCGCGGCTGCGCGCTCGAGCGAAGCCCGGGCCCTCGTGCTTGCCTGGCTGGTTCCGCTCGCGATCTTTGCGCTCCTTTCGCCGGTGCGGCGGATTGGCCTGCATTGGCTGCTCTCGTTCGTGCCGGCGCTCGTGCTGACGGTTGCGCTGGCGCTCGATCGCGCGCGCCTGGCGCAGGTGGTCCGCTTCTTCGCCTGGTTCGGCGCGCTGCACGTGGCGGCGATCGTCGTCATCGCGGCGCTGCCGCTCGAGGTCTGGAAATCGACGCAGGTCTACTCGCGCCTCGCGTTCCCCGGGCGCACCGAGGAACTGCTGCGCGCGGTGGCCGATGAGCGCAAGACGCGCGTGCTCGCCGCAGACAGCTACGCCGCGGCGGCCATGCTTGCCTATTACGCACGCAGTCCGGTCCCCGTATTCGGCATCGGGACGTCGCACGCACGCCATGACGACATCCTGACGGATTGGCGCAAGTACGCCGGCACGGATTTCGTCATCCTTCGCCGGGAGCCTCCGGCGATCGAGGAATACCACCCCCACTTTGCCAGCGTCGAAGTTCGCCAGGTGACCCTCGGGCCCGGCAAGTATTACGCCGTGCTGGGGAATCACTTCCGTTACGAGCAGTACCGCGCCACAGTGTTGCGCGAGATCCGCGACCGCTACTACCGCATTCCGGCCGCGCTGCCCGTTCGCCGCTGCTATTTCTTCGAGCGTTACTTCGCGTCATGAGGAAATTGGGCGCGTACGTGGAATTGATGCGCCCGCTGCACTGGGTCAAGAATTCGTTCGTGCTCGCGGGAGTGATCTTCGGCCATGCGTGGGATGATCACGCGACGCTTGGGGCGGCCCTGGTCGTCACGCTCGCGTTCTGCCTCGCCTCCAGCGCCGCTTACGCCTTCAACGATTGCCTCGATGCGGCGCAAGATCGCGACCATCCGGACAAGCGGGATCGGCCGGTCGCGCGCGGCGCGGTGAGCGAACGCGAGGCGCAGGCGATTGCCGCTTTTCTCGCCGCCGCCTCGCTTGCGCTTGCGTTCACGATCGGTGCGGTCGCCGGCGCGATCGTCG